>JAGQIT010000924.1 GCA_020431135.1 Myxococcales bacterium
CCAGGCCGGCCGCGACGTCGACGTGCTCTTCTTCCTCAAAGACGCCGACGGCGAGCCCTTCGCGGCCAAGCCGATCCCCCTCGACCCGAGCGGCGAGGGCACCGAGTACGGCGACCTCGGCGACCCGAGCGACGATCGCCCGGTGAAGATCGACCTCCCGCGGACCTGGCGCTTCGTTCAGGCGCTCCTCGAGTTCGAGGGCGCCGCCGTCCAGCGGATCTTCGTCGTCGAGCACCTCCGCACGCTCCTCCTCGAGGAGGCCAAGCGGGCGAGCGCGCCGCAGGCGACGATCGACCTCTTCGCCGACGTCACCTGCCAGCCCGGCTTCCCGCACGACGACCACCTCCACATCCGCTTCTTCTGCGCCGCCGACGACATCGACGCCGGCTGCACCGACATGGCGCCGATCTACCCGTGGCACATCGAGCGCCTCAAGGCCGCCGGCCGCGAGCCCGCGAAGGCCGGCCCGCGCAGCAAGGGCAGCCGCCCGAAGCTGACCTCCCACAAGGAGGCGCGGGCCAAGGCCGGACCGATGCACGAGGACGTGACCGCGTTCCTCGACCGCCGCGCCGCCTGGGTGAAGAACCCGCACCCCGGCCGCAAGTACTGCCGCTAGCGCTGCCCGTCGTCGCCGTGGTGGCGAACGCTCCCACCGCTCGCTAGGAGGACGCCTGCGAGTCGCCGTGCTTCGCAGGTCTGCGCCCCGCGCGGAGCCCCCTGCGGGATCCGCCGACCGCTCAACTCGAGGTGGTGCCCGTGAGCGTGATCAGCTCAGGCGCCAGACGATGAGACCTTCGAGCACCACGGCGTAGGCGCGCTGGTGGAGCTGATGCAGCTCGCCGAGCGCGTCGTCGAGCTCGGGATCCCGGCGTCAACAACGTTCTGAAAGGTCCGAGTCGGCGCTGTAATCGGCGTCCGTGTGGCGACCTTGGTCAGCCAAGAGGGGCACGTCCGCGGCGGACGCGTCCCCCCCGCTCGACGCGCTCCGGCGACTGCCATGACCCCCAAGCGACCACCATCCTCGCCCTCGCGGACGCCCTGTGTCTCGCATTCAACGCCGCCAGCAGCGTCGGCGATCAGGACGACGCCACCGCGACCGCGGCCACGACCACGCCGGAGAGCAGAGCGTCCGGATGGCTGCCTGGCCCCAGCCATCCTGGAAGTCTTGCGCGCGGCCGCCGGAAGGAAGGCTCCGGCACTCGTTCGTCGCGATGTTGGAGGCCTCTGATATGCATCGTTTTCGCTTCCTCCCGATCATTCCCGGCCGATGGGTGCTCGTCGCAAGCAGCGTGAGCTTGGCGCTTGTTGGGTTGCCGCTCTCCTTCGCCACAGGAGAGGTGGCCGAGTGGATCAAGGCCGATAGCCAAGCAGCAGTGCCGGCGCTTCAACTGTGGGGCGCGTTGCTGCTGGGTGCCGCAGTCACGAACTGGATGGCGCGCGGACTGCTGGTTGGGGGTATTTATGGAAAAGCGATCGTCATGGGGAATCTTGCGCATTGGGCAACTGGCGCGGCTGTCTCGGTCAAACTGTCTGTTGCGGGAGTCGGCGGTGGAGCTGCCAATGGCGCGGCCATCGTCTACGTGCTGATGGCTGTTGCGTTCCTATGGCTGGCCTTGCGGGATCCCATCGAGAGTCGCTAGTGCAGGCTCCTCTTCGACCTGCACCAAGTCGATGGCTCGATGTCGTCATTGCCGCCCGCGCCCGCACGACGACGTCGACGACGTCGCGCTCGTCGACGACGGCCCCTCGGTCGAGGAGCTCCTCACGCGCGCGGAGAGCTCCTGGGAACGATGGCGCCCGACATCGTCGGCGTCGCCTTGCTGGCGATGGCGGCGCTCTTCAACCTGATGGACGGGATGCAGGTCGTCGCGTTGGGGCTCCTCCGCGGCGTACAGGACACCGGGGTGCCGATGATTCTCGCGGCGATCAGGCTGCCGGTCGGCGCCACCCTGGGCTTCGCGTTGGGGTGGGGCGCGATCGGGGTCTGGCTCGGTCTCGTCGTTGGCCTCACCTCGGCGGCGGCGCTGCTGATGCTGCGCTATTGGGGGCGGTCGGCGCGGCTCGGCCTGTAATCCCGGCGCCCCTCGAGACCTCTCGGGCATGGACTTCTCTCGCGCTCCCTCGACCCCCACCACCTCCGCCCCGGCGCCCAGCCTCGGCGCGGCCTGCTTCAGCGACGACGTCGCGGTCGTCACCGGCGCGGGGGCGACCGCGAGCGAGGCGACCACCGACGGGGGCCTGAGCGCGAGCTCGACCTCCGGCGGCCCCACCTCGACCGCCAGCGAGGGCTCGTCCTCGGACGAGAGCGACGCGTCGACGAATGCGACGACCGCGACGACTACGACGACCGATATGACCGGGGGCGCTCCCGTGAGGAGGAGCGTGCGAACCCTGCGAACCCTGCGACCCCTGCGACCCCTGCGACCCATCCCCGTGCTCGTCGCCCTCGTGGCCGTCTCTCCCGCGGCCCTCGCCGCCGACGCGATCGAATGGGGGACCTGCTCGTCGACGCCCCAGCCCTACGGCTGGCGCCTCGAGGAGGAGCGGCCGCAGGTCGTCGCGGCCGCGGCGGCGCTCCCCCTGCCCGTGGCGGCGCTCCACAGCGTGGACCTCCCGTTCCTCGAGGTGACGATCCGCGACGCCGAGGGCGACGCGCTCGCCGGTGCCCTCGACTTCGTCCACAGCCAGGTCCGCTGGCGGGGCGCGTCGCCGTGGAGCCCGGGCTCGACCTATACCTGCACCATCAAGGCCGACAACAGCGGCCTCGCCGCCAAACACGGCAGCGGCGACGCGCTCGACGACTGGACGGTCACCTGGGACTTCACCGCCGTGGACGGGCCGGCGACCACCGTGCCCGTGGAGGCGATCGAGCCCGCCGCGACCTACCAGCGCGTCGAGCTGGTTGTGTCGGGCCCCTGGGTCTGCTGCGACGGCGCCTACCCGATCGTGAGCGACCACGGCGGCTCGATCTGCGACGTCGAGACCTGCGGCTCGCTCCGGGCGCTCGGCAAGATCGTGGTCGACGCCGGCTTCGCGGCCTCGGCGGCCCCGGCGGCGATCACAAACAGCGTCGTATACCTCCTCAGCCCGCGCGAGGGGGGCGACACGTGGTGCGTCGACGTCGAGGTCCATGACGTCACCACGGGTAGCCTCGCGGCGGCGGGCGTGCGCTGCGTCCCCCGACCGCCGGGGCCGCTCGGGATCCTCGAGCACGACCCGAGCGCCCGCCTCGCGACGATCTGCGAGGGCGAGCTCTACACCTGCGGCACCCACAACGAATCGGATCTGGGCTCGGCGTGGAACCCCGACGACTGCACGCCGTGGACGAGCCCGGGGGGCGACGCGACCTCGGGCGCGGTCACGGCGGGGGAGGATGAGCCGATCGGCGACGACGCGGCGAGCGACGCGGGCGGGCCCGGCGTGGGCGCGGACGAGGGCTGCACCTGCCGCGGCGGCGGGCCCCTCGGCGCGCCCTCCTTCGGGCTCGGGATCCTCGTCGTGCTCGTCGGTCGTCGCCGGTCACGTCGCTAGCGACGACCCGGGACCCGCCACCGCCGGCAGTGAGGAAGGCGGCCCGGTGGTCGTCGACTTCGGCGCCCCGACGTCAAGCAGATCACCGACGGCGAGGTCAGGCGCGGCGCCGAGTGCCTCATGCTCCGAGGCGGCGCATGCAGTGCGCCAGCGCCTCCTGCATCGTCCGAAAGGTCTGGAAGTCGCGGAGGCGCTCGAGGCTCTCCGGCTGGAACACCAGGGTCTGGGCGAGGCTGGGGCGGATCCCCGAGAGGATCGCCTCGGTCCCGAGCATCGCCGCGGCCTGGCCGATCTTCAGCACGCGATCCGCGGTCATGGCGTCGAGGTCGTCGGCGCCGGTGAGATCGAGGATGGCGAAGCGGGCCTTCGTCGCGGCGATCTCGGTCAGGAGGGCCTCGCCGATCCGGCGGGCGCGGGCGAGGTCGAGGGCGCCGATCAGCGGCACCGCGACGACGCCCCGCCACACCCGCAGCATCGGCGTCGAGAGGGCCGAGACCGTGCGCTCGAGGGCCTCCTGGGTCGCCCGGAGGTCGCGCTCGATCCGGGCGCGTTCGAGCTCGGCGCCCGCCCGGGCGGCGAAGATGCGGAGGACGCCCCGCGTCACCTCGAGGTCGGCGGGTGACATCGGCTGAGCGTCGAGGACCGCGAGGTGCCCGAGCGGCCGCCCCTGACGATCGTGGAGGACCACGCCGAGGTAGCTCTCGGCGCCGAGCTTCACGAGGTCGTCGTCGCCCGGGAAGTGGGCCTGCACCTGGCGCTCGCAGAAGCACTCGCCGCCGGCGAAGACCCGCTCACAGGGGGTGCCGGCGAGCGTGTAGGTGAAGTCCTTGAGGAAGCGGCCGCCGCTCCAAAACCCGAGGGTCCTGACGAGCCCGCGTTCGGCGTCCAGGAGCTCGGTCATCATCGCGCTCTGGACCGCGAGGGCGTCGGCGAGGTGGCGGACGAGGGCGCGGAGGAAGTCCTCCCCGAGCGCCCCCGCGGTCCCCTCGAGGACCGCCTGGAGCACCGGCGTCCACGCGAGGCCGGGGCGGCTCATGGGCCCCTCGCGGGCGGGCGCGGGCACGGCCAGCGCGGTGCTGGCGGCGAGCGACGATCGTGCAGGTGCAGGCGCCGCAGGGGCGCGCGGGGACGCGACGGTGGGGTGCGAGGGGGCGTCATCGGATCCGTGATCGACAGAGGTCTCGAGCGCGGCGGGCATTACGGCCGCGGCGGGTGCACGTCGAAGCGCACGCTGCCGGTCTGCGGCGACGGGATCCGACCTGCGGCGATGGCATCGTCTGGGAGGGCAGGGAGGAGTGCGACGACGGCAACGA
>JAGQIT010000925.1 GCA_020431135.1 Myxococcales bacterium
CGGAGTCGGTCGCCGACTCGGTGGCGGAGGCCGAAGCGGACGCCGAGGCCGAAGCGGACGCCGAAGCCGAAGCCGAAGCCGTGTCCGAGTCCGAGTCCGAGGTGACGATCACGCAGCCGGTCGAGATCGCGAAGACGGCGGCGAGGGACAGGGGGATAAGGTTCTTGAGCATGGGAGTAGTTCTCCTAGAGATGATGCAGATCGTTGTTTCTAGAGTGCGTCAGACGCATAAAGCGAGCGTCGACCGTGGCGGCCGTCGCTGAGAGACGCCCCCGCCGCGGCAGGGATTCACCGGTAGCGAGGGGCGGGAACCTTATCACCCGCGACGCGTTCAACGGCGCGCCGCGGCGGCCGCGATGACGCCTGCAATTGCTGTAGCGATGACTCCTCAACCAGCGGTTGGAGGGCCGCCGATGAAGGCTGCGTGGAGAGCGACAACAGCGGCGCGTCGATGCTCCGCGGCGACGACGAACGCGAGCGAGCGCGTGTCGGTGCGGACGCCGCGGATCACGACCTTCGCCGCGTCGAGTGCCGCGAGCGCACGCTTCGGGATCTCCGGGCGCTCCTCGACGCCGGCGCCGACGCAGCTCACCATGGCGAGGCCCTCGCGGATCTGGGCGGCGTCGACGACAGGTCCGAGCGCGCGCGTGATCGCGGCGAAGCGGCGGAGGATCGCGCCAGCGTCGGTGCGCTGGCTGAGCGAGAGGAGCCCGCCGGCGCCGCGCTCGTCGACGCGGAGGTAGCGGAGGCCGAGGCCGCCGAGCCGCTCGGCGAGCGCGCCGACACGCGCGGGCGCGAGTGCGCGGAGCTCGAGGTCGAGGGTGGCGATCGCCGGATCGGAGGCGACGGCGCGGACGCCGGGCCGCTCCACCGGGTTGCGCCGGATCACAGTCTGTCCGGAGATCCCGGGCTCGACGTGGCGGGCGTAGATCGCGATCCCGCGGTCCTCGGCGAGCTGCACCGCCTGGGCGTGGAGGACCTTCGCGCCGGCGCGGGCGAGCGCCTGCATCGCCTCGTAGTCGAGCTCGGCGATGCGCTGGGCGTCGGCGACCTCGCGCGGATCGGCGCTGTAGACCCCGTCGACGTCGCTGTAGATCTCACAGTCGGCGCCGAGCGCCGCGGCGAGGGCGACCGCCGTCGTGTCCGAGCCGCCGCGGCCGAGCGTGGTGACCTCGCGCTTGTAGCTGACGCCCTGGAAGCCGCCGACGATCACGACGTTGCCGGCCGCGAGCTCGTCGACGATCCGGAAGGGGCGGACCTCCATGATCCGCGCGCGCCCGTGCTGGTGGTCGGTGATGATCCCGCACTGGGACCCCGTGAGGGAGATGGCCTGCTGGCCGCGCGAGCGGATCGCGATCGCCAGGAGGGCCATCGACGAGCGCTCGCCGGTGGTCAGCAGCATGTCGAGCTCGCGGGTCGGCGGCGGATCGGCGAGCTCGCGGGCCATCCGTACGAGCTCGTTGGTCGTCTTGCCCATCGCCGAGACCACGGCGACGACCGGCTGGGTGCGCGCCCGCTCGGCGATCCGCGCGGCGACCCGGCGCATGCGCTCGAGGTCGGCGACGCTGCTGCCCCCGAACTTCATCACCACCGGCGGGGCGGTGCTCGGCGCGGGCGATGATGGCGGAGGCGATGAGGAACCCTGGGAGCCAGCGTTCGCGGCGGTCACGGCGGGTTTTATAGGCCTTTTCGGACTTTTTTCGATTTTTTTCCCAGGCCGCCGAACGATCGGGTCACCCCGGGCATACCTGGGGTGACGGAGCGCGATGCCTGCCCCCCGAGGCCCCGATATGTCCCCGACCGACGAGGAGCTCGTGCGAGCGCTCCGCGGCGGGCACATGGACGCCTTCGACGCGCTCTACGACCGCTACGAGCGCCGCCTCTACGGCTACATCCGGCGGATCGTCAAGGACCCCTGCGCCGCCGAGGACCTCTTTCAGGAGGTCTTCCTCACGGTGCTCCGCGACCGCACCTACGACCCGGCGCGCGGTCGCTTCGCCGCCTGGCTCTTCATGGTCGCCCGCAACCGCTGCCTCGCCGACATGCGCAGGCGGCGGACCCGTGAGGGCCTCAAGGGCGAGGTCGAGGCCCGCTGGCGGCCGCCGGCGCCGGAGAGCCCGGAGCGCCTCGTCGGCGACGCCTCGCGGGTCCACGCGGCGATCGCCGCCCTCCCCGAGGGCCAGCGCCAGCTGATCCTCCTCAAGCAGCTCGGCGAGCTGACCTACCGCGAGATCGCCGGCCTCCTCGGGGTCGCCGAGGGGACGATCAAGTCGCGCCTCCACGCCGCGACCGCGGCCCTGCGCCGCCTCCTCGCCGACGGCCCGCCGCCCACCAAGAAGACCCAAGGGACATGACCGAAGATACGCATACGCATGAACCAGCGGCGACCGCCGAGCTCGACTGCGAGCGCTGCGACGCGCGCCTGATCGACTTCGCCTACGCCGAACTCGAGGACGGGGAGCGCGTCGCCGTCGCCCGCCACCTCGCCGGCTGCTCGCGCTGCGCCCTCGAGTTCTGCCGCCTCAAGGCGGACCTCGACGGCGTCCTCGAGGCGGCCGTCGAGGCGCCGCCGCAGGCCGTCCGCCGGCGGATCCGCGCCGAGGTCGAGCGCAGCTTCGGGCCGCGCTGGTGGCACCAGGTCGCCGCCTTCTGGAGCCGGCCGATCCCCGCCTACGGGGTCGTCGTCGCCTCGCTGATACCGGTGGTGCTGTGGGTCGCGACCTCGCTGCGGCCCGGCTCCTACGGCGGGGCCGCGCCCGTCGCCGAGGTCGAGCCGTCGACGCGGCCGCCGGCGCTCACCGACTACGACTCGATGGTCCCCCTGCTCCCCGAGGACCGGCCGCTCTAGGCGCCTGTCCGCGTGTCTCCTTTCCCTTTCCCTCGCATTCACAGAAGAGAGCCCCCGATGAACGCACGAAGCAACCTCCTCACGACCCGTATCCTCACCGCGTCGGCTTGGAGCGGCGCCCTGACCCTGGCCCTCGGGCTGAGCGCCTGCGATCCGGAGCCCGTCGACGAGCGCGAGGCCGAGGTCGAGGTCGACGTCGCCAAGCACGCGGCGTCGCCGGTCCACGCAGGCGCGGCGCCGAAGGTCGACGACCACGCGGACAAGGAGGAGCTGCACGCGGCGCTGAAAAAGGGGGCGCACGCGCCGATGCCCGGCGCCGAGAAGGCCTTCTTTCAGGCGCTCGACATCATCGGCGAGCGCTACGTCGATCCCGTCGACCGCGAGGCCCTCTTCACCGGCGCCCTCGAGGGCGTGATGGGCCGCCTGATCCAGATCGACGGCCACCCGATCAACGTCCTCCTCAGCCCGGAGGAGCTCGACGAGCTGCTCAGCGGGACCAAGGGGACGATCGTCGGCGTCGGCGTGATGATCGAGTTCGTCGCCGACGTGCTCGTGGTCCGCGACGTGATCCCCGGCGGCGCGGCGGCGGCGGCCGGCCTCCAGCGCGGCGATCGGATCCTCGGCATCGACGGCGACCGCGTCGCCGGCATGGACCTCCACGAGGTCGTCGGCCGGATCCGCGGCCCCGCCGGCAGCGAGGTCGTGCTCTTCGTCCAGCGCGACACCGAGGAGTGGGACCAGAAGCTCACCCGCGACGTCGTCACGATCCGCAACGTCGAGGCGAAGATGCTCGACCCGGAGAAGGGCCTCGGCTACCTGCGCCTGCGCGGCTTCGCCGAGACCACCGCCGACGAGCTCGACGCGGCCCTCGAGGAGCTGGCCGGCGCCGGCATGAAGCGGCTGGTGATCGACGTCCGCCACTGCCCGGGCGGGCTCCTCGACGCGGCGGTGACGATCACCTCGCGCTTCCTCCGCGACGGCGACGCGGTCGTCGCGATCGCCGACCGCCACAAGGGCGACAAGGAGCTGCGGGCCGAGGGCGACGGCCGCTGGCGCGAGCTGCCGATGGCGGTGCTCGTCGGCCCGAAGACCGCGTCGAGCGCGGAGATCCTCGCCGACGCCCTGGCGACGCACGCCGGCGCGACGCTGATCGGCGCGCCGTCGATGGGCAAGGGGAGCGTCGAGAGCATCCACGAGCTCGACAACGGCTGGGCCCTCAAGCTGAGCAGCGGCCGCTTCGTCGGCGCCAGCGGCGAGCTCCGCCTCGGCCACGGCGTCCGTCCGCACCTGCCGGTGAGCCTCGGCGAGGACCACGGCCACAGCAAGCCGGCCGCGCTCGACGACGTCGGCGCCGGTGATGACGTCGCCCTCGAGCTGGCGCGCTCGTGGCTGAGCGGCGAGCGCCGCTGACGACGAACCGGACGGAGCTGACCGGAGCTGACCTGACCACGGGGGCAGGGGCGGGCTGCAGGGGGCGGGCTGCAGGTGGAGAGCGGCGGGCGCCGAGGCATCGACGCCCGCCGCCGCTTCGTGCTATCGCTGGCGGCGAGCCCTCGGCCATGGCCCGCGCCCGCGCCCGCGACAGGATCTTGATTCAGGACCTCGAGGTCCGCTGCATCGTCGGCGTCTACCCCGACGAGCGGCGCTACGAGCAGGGGATCCGCCTCGACCTCGACCTCGGCCTCGACCTCAGCGTCGCCGGGCGCTCGGGGCGGATCGCCGACACCTGCGACTACGATCGCCTCTCCCACGAGGTCATCGCCCTCCTGCAATTTCGCCGCTACCGCCTCCTCGAGATGGCCGCCGAGGAGCTCGCCGCGATGCTCCTCGGCGTCCACGGCGATCTGCGCGAGGTCGGCCTGACGATCGTCAAGCCGCAGGCGCTCCCCGGCCGCGCGCGGGCGGCCGCCGTGCGGATCGAGCGTGACCGCCACGACTTCCCGCGCGAGAGCCGGGCGACGCCCTTCGGCCGCGAGGAGGTGCTCCTCGAGACCGCCGAGGCCGGCCTCTACCTCCTCCGCGTCGCGCCGGGCGGCGTCATCGCCCCGCACCTCCACCGGCGGACGGCCGAGCTCGAGTGGCGCGTCGCCGGCGAGCTCCTCCGCGACGGCGCGCCGCTGACCGGCGTGGGCCCCGTCGCCTGGCCGATCGGTCAGGTGCATAGCTACCGCAACGCGAGCGCCGCCGAGGCGTTCCTCTTCCGCTGCGACCGCCCGCCGCTCTGTCCTGCGGACCAGGTCGATGCGGAGGTCAGCGCGCCCGGCGACGCGCGGCCGCTCGAGCTCGGCGTCGTCGATCGCGTCTAGGAGGCTGTCCAAGTCTTCGGCGCCTGGCCTCGTGCCGCGATCGCGGGCCCTCTCGGCGTCCGTCAGAACGCCGCTGCACCGGGCGCACTGCAAGTCCTGGCGGAGCCGAGAGGGACGGCGAGGGCGAGCGAGGGCGCGTGACGAAGACGCGGACAGCCTCCTCGCAGGTCTACACCGTGCTGAACTCGATGATGTCCGGCTCCTCGTCGGCGGCGATCGTCTCGTCGTAGAACGAGCGGAAGCCGAGGTGCTCGAGGCCGAGGGCCCGGGCGAGGGCGAAGGGCTCGTCGTCGGCGAGGGCCGCGAGGATCCCGGTCTCCGGCTCCTCGCTGACGTTGGCGAGGGCGCGGGCCATCTCGCCGGGGTCGTCGCCGCGGTGCCATCGCAGGGCGAAGGTCCCCTCGCGGGTGCCGTCGCCGCAGACGAGCAGGAGGTCGCGCCGCGGCGGCGTGCCGAAGAGGTCGGGGATGTAGCGGAACGCGAGGATCCCGGTCGCGCCGCGGGCGAGGAGCGGGGCGAGGAGCGGCAGCAGCGGGTTCTTGGCGACCGGGCAGCCCTCGAGGCGCTCGCTGAGCAGGGCGATCCACTCGCCGCCCTCGTTGGCTAGGGCGATGCGGTCGGGGCCGAGGGTCGAGAAGACGCGGAGGTCGTCGACCGGTCGGGTGCTCGTGGCGAAGGGCTGCGAGCGCAGGCCGTGGCGGCGCAGGGCGTCGCCGGCGACCTCGCGGATCGAGGCCCGATCGGCCGCGAAGACGTGGATCCCGCCGAAGGCGTCGATCGGCAGGAGGTCGTCGCCGGAGCGCAGCGCCGGGAGGCCGAGGCGCTTGCGGATCGCGTCGACGCCGGCGACGTCCCCGGCCTGCGAACGCGGGAGCTCCTCGACGGCGCCCGCGGTCTTGAGGCCGACGAGGTCACCCCAGGTGAAGATCCTGAGGCGCTGGAGGAGCGTGAGATCGCCGGGTCCGATCCCGGGGAGCTCGATCACGCTGGTCATCGCGTCAAAGCGGCTGGACATCGGCGCGGGGCCCTTGAACCCTTGATTGTATGGTCACGCGGGCGGCCGCGCGGGCGCAAGGGCGGCGGTCGACTCGATCGCCGCGGCGGTCGCTGAGCGCTCGGAGCGGGGCGGCGTTCGCTTGCGCCCGGCGTCGCCGGTGTGTGCTTCCTCGCGTGCCCGCTGCGGGCGCCTTGACGGGCGAATGCCGGCGGAGGTCGCCTTGACGCCCCCTCAGGCCACGGATAAAACCCGGATGCGGCGATGGGGTGAAGATCGCCCGTCACCTCGTGTGAGCCCGTTCTCCGCCCCTGCGAACCCCGGTCGGCGACCCCTATGACTATGGAACAAACCCCCTGGGATCCCGAGGACGTCGCGGTCGGGCTCGACCGCGAGGGCGGCCTCAGCCCCGAGGCGGAGGCGCTCCTCCCCGCGCTCGAGCCCCGCGCGCTCTACAAGCGCCTGGTCGCCGCCCGTCTCCTTGATCACCGCCTCGGGCGCCTCGGCTTGCCGATGTGGGCGCCGGCCGCCGGCGAAGAGGCGGTCAGCGTCGCCGTCGCCCTCCTCCTCGGCGAGGGCGAGTGGGTCTACCCGGGCATGCGCGATCTCGCGATCGCGCCGATCCTCGGCATGGACCTCGACGAGCTCGCCCGCCAGGTCCTCGGGCTCGCCGCCAGCGACGGCGAGCGCCGGGCCCCCGCGCTCTACAACGGCCGCGCCGGCGCGCTCTCGGCGACCGACCTCGGCGTCGCCCACGTCCCCGAGGCCCTCGGCGTCCACCTCGGGATGGCCGCCGGCCAGGCCCACGCGAACAAGCTCGACGGCCACGAGCACGCCTGCGTCGCCCTCTTCGGCGAGGGCCTGACGACCGCCGGCCTCTTCCACGAGACGGTGGCGGCGGCGGTCTCCGCCGACCTGCCGCTGGTGATGATCTGCAAGAGCCAGCTGTGGCCGGAGGGGGCGCCGGCCGAGGCCGGGCTCCTCGGCGACAGCGTCGCTGAGCGCGTGAAGGCCTGCGGCATGTGGACCCGGCGCGCCGACGGGGCCGACGTCTTCGGCGTCTACCAGGCGCTCGCGCAGGCCTTCGCCCGCGCCCGCGAGGGCCGCGGCCCGGCCCTCGTCGAGGTCGTCGTCACGCCGCTCTACAACCCCGACGTCCCCGCGCACCGCGACCCGGTCGAGCGCCTGCGTCGCTACCTCGATCGCGCCGGTCACTGGACCCCGGCGGTCGAGGAGGCGCTCGAGAAGGAGCTCCTCGGGCAGCTCGATCGCGCCTTCGACTACGCCCGTGACGGCGACAAGGTCGGCAACGGCTGAGGTGATGGTGATGGCGAACGCGAACCCGAACGCGAACCCAGACGCGACCACGACCCCGCGGACACCGCTCACCCGGCTCGCCGCCGAGATCGCCGCGCTCCTCCGCGAGGACCCGCGGCGCGTCGTCCTCGGCGAGGACGTCGCCGACGGCGGCATGCTCGGCCTGACCCGCGACTGCCGGGAGGACGAGGCCCTCGCGCCGCGCCTCCTCAGCCTGCCGCTGACCCCCGCGGCGACGATCGCCCACGCCGCCGGGCTGGCGATGGCCGGCCGCCGGCCCCTCGTGATCCTGCCGTCGGCGACCGCCCTCCTCGACGGCTTTTCGGGGCTGCGCGAGCTCTGCCGCCTGAGCGGCAGCGCCGGCGGCGAGCGCAGCGGCGCCGTCGTGATGATCGCCCCGACCGGCCCCGGCTTCGGCCTCGGCGGCGACGGTGCGGCGAGCCCCGAGGACGTCCTGGCGGCGCTCCCGGGGCTGCGCGTCATCTGCCTCGGCGACGCCCGCGAGTCGGTCGCCATCCTCCGCGCGGTCGCCGAGTTCGACGCAGGTGAGCAGCCGACCCTGCTGCTCCTGCCGCGCGCCCTCGTTCTCCGCGAGGTCGACGACTTCATCCCCGTCGCCCGCCCGCTCGGCGGCGCGAAGGTGGTCCGTCGCGGCGAGCAGGCGACCGTCTTCGCCTGGGGCGCGACCCTCGACAACGCCCTCGCGGCGGCGGCGGCGTCCGAGGCCGACGGGATCTCGGTCGCGGTCGTCGACGTCGGCGGCCTCAGCCCGCTCGACGCGGACACGCTCGCAGCGGCGGCCGCCCGCACCGGCAAGCTGGTGATCGCCCACCCCGGGCAGCGGAGCGCGGTCGCGGCCGAGGTCGCGGCGCTCCTCGCCGACAGGGCGCTGCTCCACCTCGACGCGCCGATCCTGCGCGTCGGCGGGGCCGCGGGACCGGCGGTCTACACCGCCGAGGCCGACGTCCTCCCGAGCGTCGCCGCCCTCGTCGCGGCGATCCACGAGGTGGTGACCTTCTAGTTTTTGGGACGTTCAACGAGCTTCTCCGAGCTGCCCCCGCGAGCGGCGCTCGAGGCTCCGGGCGCGACCCGGAGAACCACACGAAGAGGACCGAGCGATGATCGAGTTTAGGCTGCCAGAGATCGGCGAAGGCGTTGTCGAGGGCGAGATCGTCACCTGGCTCAAGGAGCCGGGCGACGCGGTCGAGGCCAACGAGGCGCTCGTCGAGGTGATGACCGACAAGGCGAC
>JAGQIT010000926.1 GCA_020431135.1 Myxococcales bacterium
GACGCCGCGGGCCGCTGCGGGCCGCCGCGGGCCGCCGCGGGCCGCCACGGAGCGGCGACGGCCGCGTGCGGGTGATGACCTTCGGGCTCGCCCGCTAGGCCGTGCGCGAGCCCGCAGCGCTGACGTCGACGCCCGTCGCTGGCGACGACGACGCGGCGCGCGCTGAACCCCCGCGGAGCCCATCTGCTCTTGTCCGTCGCACGGGCCAGCCCGCGCCAGCGCGGGGTCCGTCGTTCTCGTCGCCGCGGGCCGCCGCGCGTCGCCGCGGAGCCCACTTGCGCGGCGAGGCGAGCCTCAGGGCCCGTCGTCCGCGAGCCAGGCTTCGACCTCGTCGCAGCCGGCGATCGTCGTCTCGGCGCAGCCCTCGTAGAGGGTGCGCTGCCACTGGCACGCGAAGTCGTCGACCTCACAGGCCTGGGCGAGCTCGGGCGACAGCGCCACATCGCAGACCATCGGCGTCCCCGGGTTCTCCCACGGAAGATCCTGCGCGTCGCGCGTGCGAGTCTGGAGCACCGCGGTGCCGTCCCCGCGCATCACGTAGATCGTCTGGACCTCGGGCTGGCCGTAGTATTGGAGGTAGTGCTCGAGGACGCCGGGCGTGCCCGCGACGAGGAGCTTGGCGGCGCAGCGCGGGCCCTCCCCGTTCAACGTGTCGCAGTCCGCCACGCCGATGTGCTCGCACAGCGGCGAGCAGTCGAAGGGGAGCGCGCAGGCGGCGAGCTCGAAGGCAGGCCCGCCAGCGGTCGACGCGTCGCTTTCGCCGGTCGTATCGCTGTCGCCGGTCGCGTCGCTGTCGCCGGTCGTACCGCTATCGCCGGCGGTGTCTGTCGCGCTCGACGTCGCGCCACCGCTGCAGGCCGTGAGCGCGAACGCGAGCAACGATACTCGGGGTGAGATGGGCATCCTCAGGGCTAGGTCTCCAGCCGCCGCGATATTACAGCGGACACGCGAGGCGCGACGTCGGCCGCCAAGACAGGCCCAACGCAGAAGCGCCGCCCCCCTGCGACGAGGCAGGAGCGGCGGCGCCCGACTGCGACAGCGCGCGGCCTAGGCCCGCTTGTCCCAGCCCTTCTTGATGTTCTTGCTGACCATGCCGTCGGCGAGCTCCTGAGCGATCGTCAGGGTCGGCGCCAGCCGGACCTCGCGCTTGAGCGGATCCTTACGCCCGGCGCTGTAGTCCGTGAAGTGGACGACGTAGGGCGGGTAGCTCGGGTCGACGCCCTCCTTGTTGGTCTTCCAGACGACGAGCTTGCGGACCCCGTCGACGCCCTTGACCGTCTTCACGTAGACCTCGCGGCGGATGATCTCGCTCGCCGGCAGGACCAGCGGCTCGGCGTGGCTGTCGATGGCGTCGACGAGGCAGCGCTCGAGCACCTGGGCGACGCGGATGTCGGTCGGGTTGACCGTCTTGTCGTCGCGGACGCGGACGAAGACCGGGTGGAGGATGCTCGCGCCGGGGAACTGGCGCACCGCCTGCCAGCCGCCGCCCTTGAAGTCGAGGACCATGCGCTCGATGCGGTCGCCGGACGAGGTCTCGCTCTGGATGTCGGTGAGCTTGACCTCGATGACGATCTCCGGGCGGACGAAGCGGTAGAGCGCGCCCTTGGAGTTGGCGTGGCGGTAGTTCGAGTCCACGTGCATCTCCTTGAGCTGCTCCATGAACGCGACCCGCTGCTCGCCCGGCATGTTGCCGCACGAGCCGATCACCTGGTACTGGCCGTCCTCGCGCATCAGGCCCATGAGCACGGCGCCGACCTTGTCCGGGCCCTCGCTCGACTCGGTGTAGCCGAGGATCGCCGCGTCGATGTTGATCGACGGCTTCGCCTTGTAGACGATCGCGTTGTCGGCGGTGCGGATGACGAGGCCCTCGCCCTTGCCGCCGGCGACCCACTTCTCGAAGAGGCTCGCGACGTCGCCGCCGCCGGTGACCGCCTCGGTCTTGATCGCCTGCGCCCGCTTGCCGCCGTCGAAGAGCTTCTTCAGCGACTCGAGGCGGTCCTTGTACTCGGGCATCCGCTCGGGCGACTCGCGGAAGCCGCCGGTGATCGAGTCGAAGGCGACGAAGGCGATCCGCGCGGTCTCGGCCTTGTCCTCGCCGCCCATCGCCGCCGCGAGGTCGCCGACGCGCGGGCGGCCGCCCTTGCGCGCCGCGAAGAGCTCGCCGGCGATGATCGTCCGCCCGTGGGCCTTGGCCGCCGCGGCCTTCGCCTCCTTGAGCACCGGGATGTCGCCGGAGACGACGCGGCCGGTCGGCGACGCGAGGAAGGGCTCGCCCTCGTCGAAGACCATGAACCACATCTCGCCGTCGATCTTCGGCGACACGAGGTAGGGCATGTGGGCGAGGTTCTCGAGGTCCTCTTGGATGAGGCTGCGGTAGCGGCTTGCGACCGTCCGCTTGTAGCCGCGGACCATCGCCG
>JAGQIT010000927.1:0-2054 GCA_020431135.1 Myxococcales bacterium
CGACGCCAGCCGCCGAGAGGCCGCGCTGGCGCCCGCTCCTGCTGATCGGCGGCGGCCTGACGACGGCGATCGCCGCGGCCGCGAGCTGGCTCCTCCTCGTCGCCCCCGGCGTGGATGTCCAGGAGGACAGCTCTCACGAAGCGCCCAAGATCGCGGCCGCGGAGGTGGAGGCGCCGACCGAGAACACGCCGAAGGGCCTCGCGCTCCTCCGCGGCGACGCGACCCGCGGCGCGCGCCCGCTCGCCCCCGGCGACGCCCTCGGAGAGGGCCCGCTCGCCCTACGTCCTGAGGCCTGCGTCGGCGTCGCCGATCTTCTAGACGCCTGCTCCCGCGAGGCCGCGGAGGTGACGATCCGCGGCGCGGCCGTCGTTCTCCACGAGGGCGCCCTCGCGGTCGAGTCCGCGGGGCCGAGCGCGACGACCGTGTGGGTCGAGGTCGCCGGCGCCGTCCTCCTCAGCGACGGGCCGTCGGCGTACGTCATCACCGTCGAGTCCGAGCGCTGGGCGCTGACCGTCGAGCGCGGCGAGGTCCGCGTCCGCCTCGACGACGCGCGCGAGCTCCTGATCCGCGCGGGCGAGCGCCTCGACGGGCCGCCAAGCGACCTGTCCGTAGATACATATGAAGGCATCGGCGCGGGCTCCGAGACCGACGCGAGCGCCGACGCGGGCACAGACACGACCGGCGAGATGCAGGCCGACGCCGGCGCGACGAGGCGCGACAGCGTCGCCCGCCCGAGCAGCGACCCGCGCAAGCTCCTCGCCGATGCCCAGGCGCTGCGCGGCGCCGGCGACTACCGCGGCGCCGCGAGTGCCTACCGCCGGCTGATCCGCGAGCACGGCGACACGTCGATCGCCCGGACCGCGCAGGTCTCCCTCGGGCAGCTCTACCTCGGGCCCCTCGGCGCGCCCGCGCGGGCCCAGCGGGCCTTCGACGCCTACCTCCGCGGCGCGCCGTCCGGGGCGATGGCCGAGGAGGCGCTCCACGGGAAGATCGAGGCGCTGCGCCGCCAAAAGAAGGACAGCGCCGCCGACAAGGCGAGCGCCGAGTTCCTCCGGAGGTTCCCGAAGTCGAGCTACGCCGCCGGGATCCGCCGCCAGCTCGACAGGCCCTGAGACCGGATCGGCGCGCCCGCGGCGAGCCGCTTCGACGCGCCCGTGCACCAAGGCGACAGGGACCCAACCGAGCCGCGCCTCCACACCGGAGAGTCGCGGGCCTCGGCAAGACTCTCCGACGACGACCCACGCGTTCGCAGCTCCGCCCCCGGTGCGCGCCAACGCAGGAGCGACCGGATCGCGAGTCGCCCCGATCACGCGCGCGAGCACACCCGCGCAGTCGCGCGCGCGCGTGTTCGCGCGCCGCCGCCCTCACCTCGGGTCGCGTCACTTTTTTTCATCCACCCGCGCGACGCCCCGCCACTGGCCTGGCATGGCTCGAACGCTCCGCCGACGTGACCTCCTCCGCAGCCTCGGGATCGGCCTGGTCGCCGCGCCCTTCGTCGATCTCCTCGCGCGCCCGCGGACCTCACGGGCGGCGGACGGCGCGGCCGCGACCCGCCTCGTCGTCTTCTTCTCGCCCAACGGCACCGTCCCCGCGCACTGGACCCCGGAGGGCGGCGAGACCGACTTCACCTTCGCGCCCGGATCGATCCTCGAGCCCCTCGAGGGGATCCGCGACCAGCTGACGATCGTCGGCGGCCTCGACTTCTTCGGCGCCGACAACCACGAGGGCGGCATGGCGGCGATGCTCACGGCGAAGGGCGGCGCCGGCCACGACTCCGCCGGGATGTCGATCGATCAGTACGTCGCCAAGCAGCTCGGCGCGTCGACCCGCTTCGCCTCGCTCGAGCTCGGCGTCCAGACCTCGGCTTGGGGCGGCAACACCCAGACGCGGATGAGCTACAGCGGGCCCGGGACCTTCGTCACCCCCGACGACGACCCCGGCCACGTCTACGACCGCCTCTTCGGCGACTTCGTCGGAGGGGACGACGCCGCGGCCAAGCTCAAGGCGCGG
Organism: Myxococcales bacterium; assembly: GCA_020431135.1. Classification (GTDB taxonomy): domain Bacteria; phylum Myxococcota_A; class Polyangia; order Nannocystales; family Nannocystaceae; genus JADJRG01. The sequence goes on from JAGQIT010000927.1 coordinate 2,011, forward strand.
CGGCAGCGGGTCGTCGACCTCCTCGTCGACGAGGCCAAGGACCT
>JAGQIT010000927.1:2093-4586 GCA_020431135.1 Myxococcales bacterium
GCGCTCGCCCAGGTCGAGAAGGGGCTCGTCGGCGGCGGCCTCGGCTGCGCCCTCCCCGACGCGCCGGCCGCCCTCTCGCCCTACGACAACAACGCCTTCCCCGAGGTCGGCAAGGTGCAGATGGACCTGCTGATCACCGCGCTCGCCTGCGACATGACGCGCGTCGCCTCGCTGCAGTGGTCGCACACCGTGTCGCCGATGGTCCCGAGCTGGCTCGGGATCAGCGAGGGCCACCACTCGCTCTCGCACATCGACGACTCGAACGTCGCCGGCGTCGCCCAGTTCGTCGACGCCGAGCGGTGGTTCGCCGAGCAGTTCGCCTACTTCGTCGAGAAGCTCGCGGCGACGCCTGAGCCCGGCGGCGAGGGCTCGATGCTCGACAACTCGCTGATCCTCTGGGCCAAGGAGATGGGCGACAGCCGGGCGCACGTGTGCAAGGGCGTCCCCTTCGTCGTCGCCGGCGGCGCTGGCGGCTACCTCAAACCCGGGCGCTACCTCAGCTACCCCGGCGAGTCGCACGGCAAGCTCCTGGTGTCGATCTGCCAGGCGATGGGTCTGTCCAATGAGAGCTTCGGCGACCCGGCCTTCGGCGCCGGCGGCCTCGCGGGGTTCAGCGCCTAGGAGAGGGGTGACGACGATGATGACCACGACCTCCGCCCCCACGACCTCCACCTCCGCCACGACCAAGGAAGCGCCGGCGATGACGACCTCGACCCCGACCCGCCCCCGCCGCCGCGCGGCCCTCTCCGCGACCCTCGCCCTCAGCCTCGGCGCCCTCCTCGGCGCCTGCGGTGACGGCGACGGCGACGAGAACTCCGCCTGCCCCTCCGACCAGGAGTTCTTCGAGAAGCACGTCTACGGCCCGGTGCTCTCCATGCGCTGCGCGACCTGCCACAACCCCGAGGGCCTCGCCAAGGACTCGCGGATGGTCCTCAAGGCTGAGGGCGAGGAGGGCTACCTCGAGCACAACATGGCGATCGCCCGCGAGCTCGCGCAGGAGAGCGTCGACGGCACCTCGCTGCTCCTCCTCAAGCCGACCAACGAGCACCCCGACGAGCACAAGGGCGGCATGGTGCTCACCCGCGACAGCGCCGAGTATGCGGCGCTCGAGCAGTGGGTCGCGCGGGCGACCGGCGTCTACGCCTGCGACGGCGAGGAGGAGGCGCTGACCTGCGACGCCAGCGGCGCGGGGGCCCGTCGGGTCCGCCGCCTCGATCACCGCGAGTACCAGCGCAGCGTCGACGCCCTCTTCGGCGCGCCGGTCGACCTCGGGGTCAGCTTCGCCCCCGACAACGTCATCGACGGCTACACCAACAACGCCGCGGCGCTCCAGGTCTCGGGCCTCCTCGCCGAGCAGTACCGCGAGGCCGCCGAGGGCATGGCCGACGTGATCGTCGGCGACCTCGCCCGCTACGTCCCCTGCGACCCGGTCAGCGCCGGCGAGCCCGAGTGCGCCGGCGCCTTCATCGACGACTTCGGCGCCCGCGCCTTCCGCCGCCCGGTCAGCGACACGGAGCGCGCGCGCTACCTCAGCCTCTTCGACGAGGTCGCCGGCGAGGACGGCTTCGCCGAGGGGATCCGCTGGTTGAGCGCGGCGATCCTCCAGGCGCCCGGCTTCCTCTACCGCACCGAGCTCGGCCAGGCGAACGGCGACGGCCAGTACGCCCTCACCCCCTACGAGCTGGCCAGCGAGCTCTCCTATCTGATCGTCGGCGCGCCGCCGGACGCCGACCTCCTGGCCCTCGCCGCCGACGGCAGCCTCGGCGATCCCGAGGTCCTCGAGGCCGAGGCGACCCGCCTCCTCGCCGACCCGCGCGCCGTCGACAACGCCCTGCGCTTCGCCGACGAGTGGCTCGGCCTCGACCGCCTCGAGCTCGTCACCCGCGATCCGATGCTCTTCCCCGAGCTCACCGGCGACATCCGCACGGCGATGCGCGGCGAGGCCGAGCGCCTGGTCGCCGAGGCCTTCGCCGGCGGCGGCACCCTCGACGAATTGCTCACCGCCTCCTATAGCTATATGACGCCGGACCTCGCCGCCTACTACGGGCAGTCCGCGGCGGGTGAGGCCGACGCCGAGGGCTTCGTCCGCGTCGAGCGCGAGCAGGGCGCGGGCGCGGGGATCCTCGCCTCCGGGGCGCTGCTGACCACCCACTCCCTGCCGACCTCGTCGTCGCCGATCCACCGCGGCAAGCTGATCCGCGAGCGCTTCCTGTGCCAGCACATGCCGCCGCCGCCGCCCTCGGTGAACGCCTCGCCGCCGCCGGTCGATCCGGGGCTGAGCACCCGCGAGCGCTACACCCAGCACTCCGAGGACGCGACCTGCGCGGGCTGCCATCAGCTCATCGACCCGATCGGCTTCGCCTTCGAGCACTTCGACGCGGTCGGCCGCTTCCGCGAGCTCGACGGCAGCCACGCGATCGACGCGTCCGGCGAGATCCTCCACTCGTCGAGCACCGACGCGACCTTCAACGGGATCACCGAGCTCGCGGAGGT
>JAGQIT010000928.1 GCA_020431135.1 Myxococcales bacterium
GTTGGCCTCGGCGTAGACCAGGCCGAAGGTCTCGTAGGTGTCGTCCTCCGGGCGCGTGTAGGACACGGTCACGAACAGGTCCGCGGCCTTGTAGAACACGCCGACCTCGTGGGGGGCGACCTGCGGGCCCCAGATCACGCGCTCCGCGATCCCGAGCTCGGCCGCGAGGTCCTTGAGGTTTTGCTCCTCTTGTCCGCCGCCGACCATCAGCACGTAGAGGTCGCTGAAGCGCTCGAGCAGTCGTGGGACGACGCGGAACACGCTGTCGAAGTTCTTGCGCGGCACGTAGCGCCCGAGGCAGAGCAGGACGCGCTTGCCGTCGAGGGCGTAGCGCTCGCGCACCTCGGCCACCCGCTCGGGGGTCGCCCAGTCGTCGATCCGGCGGTCGATCCCGTAGTGGACCGTGTCGACGGGCCGCCCGACGAGGGGCTCCATCGTCGAGCCCAGCCAGCGGGTGCACGTGATCACGCGGGTCGCCTTGGCCAGGCCCCACTTGCGCCGGCGATAGGCCATCGCCTCCTCGGACGCGAGGTCGCTCTTGTTGAACCCGTGGATCCCGACCACGTAGGGGATCCCCGCGCTCGCGAGCTTGCCGTAGAGGTCGCCGAAGCCGACGACCGTGTAGGCGAAGAACACGACCTGGACCCCGCGCTCGCGGATCAGGCCCAGCACGTCGCGTTGCGCGCGCCGCTGACGTAAGGGCTTGAGCAGACCCGTCTTGGTGTCGATCGAGACCACGTCGAGCCCGAGCTCCGCGAACTCCTGGGGGTCGCGATCGCGGATCACCACGGTCACCGTGTGCCCGAGCGCCGCGAGGCCCTTGGAGATCTCCGCTGCGTGGACCGAGGTCCCCCCGATGTCGGGAGGCAGCTGGCTGGTGATGACCAGGACGTTCAGCGGGGTATTCACGGGCGGGATTCTAGCGCGAAATCTCGCCCCGCAGGGCTGAGATCAGCGGCTAACTGACGGGGCGCAGGCGCGAGGAGCGCGGGCGCTGGGTCTGCTTGCGCAGGCGGGTCGAGTCCGTCGCGGCGGGCACCTGGCGGCGGCCGGCCCGCACGGGCGGCCAGCCTTCGGCGAGCTCGGCCAAATCCATGCGCGTGGCCCACGCGAAGGGGTCGCGGCCGACGGTTTGATCTTCGTCCAATGAACTCACGCGTCCTCCACGGGGCGCCTCAGGGGCGCCCCCGGTCGTTGCGAGGCCGAACTATAGCGACGCGGCCCGACAGCGCAAGCGCAAGCTGGGCGGTGCTCCCTAAGCGCTTCCTTGATTGGGTTTACGAGCCCGACCCGCGGCCTCCTGGCGCTACAGGTCGCCGGTCTCCGACTCGTCGCGCTGACGCATAGCGTCAAGGACGGCGGAGGAGATGCTGACGTCGCAGTTCCCCTCCCGGGCGACCTTGCCTGGGCTGAACTCGAAGGCTCCCGAGCGCAGGCTGAGCAGGGCGAGGATCGCGGGCTCGCTCTCGAGCTCGGCGCTCTCGGCGTTCACGATCCGCCCCTCCCGGACGCGGAGCGCGCCCTGTCGCTCCGCCGAGCTGATCCGCAAGGTGCCGGACTTGCGGTTGAACTCGAGCATGCCGAGGTACTCGACGAGCTCGTCCTCGACGAAGGCGCCGCTGATCCCGCGGCCCCCGCCGCCGACCGCCGCCTTGAGCGCGCCGGTGTCGATCCGCCAGGTCTGCATCAGGTCGGTCTCCTCGGCCACCATGCCCAGGAGCAGCTCGAGGTTCTTGGGGTCGGCCTGGATCCCGGTCAGCTCGGTGACGACCTCCTCGATCCCTCGCAGGAGCGCGGTCGGCGAGGGGAAGCGCTTCTCGGGGTCGATGTGGGTCATTTGCACGATCAGCGAGACCACGCTCAAGGGCACGCCGACGAGGTGCTCGAGGGGCGGGCCCTTCTCGAGCAGCTCGATCAGCTCACGCTCGCTGCGCGCCAGGAAGGGCGCCCGGCCGGCGAGGGCGTGATAGAGGCAGGCGCCGAGCCCGAAGATGTCCGTGCGGGTGTCGGAGGAGCGGGCGTCGCGGAGCTGCTCGGGGGCCATGTAGCCCACGGTTCCCAGGGCCTCGCCGTCGGAGGTGATCCCCAGCCCGAGCTCGTGGAGGTTCTTGGCCAGGCCGAAGTCGATCAGCTTCGCGTCGCCGTCGCGGGTGATCATGATGTTCCCGGGCTTGAGGTCCCGGTGCACGATCCCGCGTTGGTGGGCGTGCGCGAGCGCGCGCGCGAGCTGGTAGGTGAAGGAGAGCGCCGCGCGCACCGAGAGCCGGTTGCCCGAGCGGCGGATGGACTCGAGCAGGGTCTCGCCGTCGACGAGCTCCATGACGATGTAGAGCAGGTCGCGGCACTGCCGCACGTCGTAGATCGCGACGATGTGCCGGTGCCGCAGGCGCGCCTGGGCCTTGGCCTCCTGCACGAAGCGCGAGACCTTCTTCTCGCTGCTCGGTCCGACCATCGGGAGGACCTTGAGCGCGACCTCCTGGCCGAGGGAGCGCTTGATCGCCCGGTAGATCGGCACCTTGCCTGCGGGGTTGATCTTCTCGCGGACTTCGAAGCCCTCCTGCAGGAGCAGCTGCAGGACGTCGAGCTCGACCTGCAAGGGCTCCCGGGGGGCTGGCTTGGGCTCCGCGGGGGGGGCGAGCTCGGAGGAATACTCGATCCGGAGCACGACGTCGCGGTTGCCGAGCTGGAGCACGTCGCCGTCGTGGAGGGCGATCTGCCGCACCCGGTTCGCGTTGACGAAGGTCCCGTTCGCCGAGTTGAGGTCTTCGGCGATCAGACCCTGCTCGGTGAGCTGGATCCGGCAGTGGCGCCGGGAGAGGCGCAGATCGTCGACGCTGACTTCGTTCGCGAGGGAACGGCCGATGGTGATCGACTGTCCTCTCTGCAGCTCGAAGGTCGCCTCGAGTGGACCGGTTAGGCGGAGGACCGCGGACATAAGGCTAGGCTCGCACAACAGCTTATAGCCCGGACAGGCCCGGAAGCCCACCCCGCCCTGTCCGACGCGGTGGATCCGCCAGCGAGCGGTAGACTGCTCGTATGCGCTGGAGCCTCACCTTCTTGATCCTCTGCTGCTGCGGCTGTCCGGTGTTGGAGACGCCGCCCGCCGAGCCTCGACCGCCCCAGGCGCTCGCGCCCGAGGTCCTGCACCGCTTCGACTACGCCCTCGCCCAGCCGGTCGACCTCAAGGGCATGGACGTCGACGAAGACGCGGTGGTCTACGAGGGGCGCGTGGTCGTCCAGCTCCAGGGTGACGAGGCGCCGACCCCGATCACCTTCGAGTTCTGGCGCTGCGTGCACGCCGCGCGCCCCGCGCCGGCGATCCTCCTGACGCCGATCCTGGGCGGGGGGCGCTCCCTCGCGCGCAGCCAGTGCCGCGCCCTGGTGGAGGCGGGGTTTCACGTCGTGCTCGTCAACCGCGGGACGCGGATCCTGCGCGCCACCTGGGCGATCGAGGACCTCGAGCTCTGGGCGCGGCGCTCGGTGGCCGCGCGCCTCGCGGTGTTCGAGTGGATGCGCAACCGCCCCGAGATCGACCCCGGCCGGATCGGGGCCATGGGGATCTCGCTCGGCGGGATCATCACCACCCTGCTGATGGCCGTCGAGCCGCGGCTGCACTCGGCGGCGATCGCGCTCGCGGGCGGGGACATTCACGAGGTGATCCGGATCTCCTCCGAGGAGCGCTTGATCAAGTTCCGCGAGGCCAAGGCGGCCGAGCACGGGATCAGCGAGGCCGAGGTGTGCGAGCGGATCAAGGCCTCCTTCGTCTCGGACCCCCGGGGGTTCGCCCCGGCGATCGATCCGCGGCGGCTGCTCCGTTACCTCCTCTCGTACCGCGGCCACGGCGGCTTCCACGAGGCCTGCGTCGAGCAGATCTTCGTCGACCTGCGCCGCCGCTGCGCCGCCGAGCGCCTGACGGTCCAGGCCTGCTTCACGCGCCGCGGCGGCATCGACATCAACCCGTGGCGGAGCACTGAGGACGTCCGCGTGGCGACGCCGCGTCCGTGGCGGAGCTGATCGCGGGCGGTGACCCGGAGCACCTCCTCGCGCGGCGGAGCTGACCGAAGGGGAAGGCTCCTCATCTGTCGCAAAGGCCGCGTGTGGCCGCCGGCGATCGGGGCGCGGAGGGCCCGGTAGATGCTCGTACGCGGATGTCCTCGCGGCGACCCCAGCGGAGCGGAGGGAGCTCCGGATCGCAGCCCCTCCGCGCGCTGGGGGGGCACGGCGACATCGTGTCGGCGACAGGCCCCGCGACAGCGATCATGGGATCGGCGATCCTCTCTCAATGTCGGGACGACGGACGATCACCCATGAGCTCCTCGGCGTCGGCGCCCTCGCGCTGATCTTCTCGCTCGCGACCCTCAGCGGCTGTGACAAGGGCGCGGAGGCGGGCGGAGAGGGCGAGGCCAAGGCCGAGGCCGAGGTCAGGGCAGAGGCCAAGGTCGACGGCGACGCTGATGCGAAGGTCGAGGGCGAGGCGGAGGGCGAGGCGGTCGCCGCCGTCGTCGCCGAGGCCCGGGTCGCCGGCGACGTCACGATCAAGCCGGCCGACTTCGAGCTCGAGGTCGTCGCCGATCTGATCAAGGAGGGGGAGATCGAGTCCGCGGCCGAGCTCGAGGTCCTGATCAACGACGAGGCGCGGGGGATAAACCACGTCGACATCGACGCCGACGGGACCATCGATCACATCCAGGTCGTCGAGGTCCGCGGGCCCACGGTCGACGTCGAGGTCGACGCGGCGGCGGCCGTCGACGTCGATCTGGAGGTCGACGCCGAGGTCGAGGGCGTCGCCGAGGCGGCCGCGGTGGCGGCGGCCGAGGTCAAGGCGGAGGCCGCCGTCATCGCCGACGCCGACGTTGTCTTCGAGCTCCGGGCGATCCCGTCGAGCAGCGCCAAGGCGGAGGCCGCGGTGAGCTTCGCCAGCGCCGGCTTCGTCGCCCATGAGGCCGACGCCGAGGTCGAGATCCGCGCCGGCTTCCACGCCGTCGTCCCGCAGCCCGAGGTCACGGTGATCACCCACCGCGTCCCGGTGAGCTTCGAGGCGAACGTCATCGTCGGCGGCGGCGCGTTCTTCACCTGGGTCTACGCGCCCGCGCGCGTCACCTACGTCGGCACCTACGAGGTCGACACCGACGGCCGCTGGATCCCGCCGGGGCACGTCAAGCACGGCCACTGGAAGGCCACCGGCGACGGCCCGCCCGGACACGCGAAGGTCCACGGCTCGGCGAAGGCGAAGGGCAAGCACTCCGGCGGCGGCGTCTTCGACGTCAAGGTCGGCAAGAGCAAGAGCAAGGGCAAGGTCGGCGGCTCGCTCAAGGGCGGCTTCGGCGGCTCGGCAAAGGCGGGCGCCAGCGCCTCGGCCAAGGGGGGCAAGAGCGGAAAGAGCGGCGGCGGCAAGAGCAGCTCTGGCAAGAGCAGCGCTGGCAAGAGCAAGGGCGGCAAGGGCAAGAAGAAGTAGCCCTCGCGGCGGCGAAGAGTGCTAAGCGTAGGCTCTATGACCTGTCTGCGCGCGCTCCCTGGACTCCCCGTACTCTCCGCACTGGCACTCCCCCTCCTCCTCGCCGGCTGCTCCGGCGACGACGTCGGCCGCGACAGCGAGACCACGACGCTGCCGACGACCGCCACGCAGGGCACCGTGACGACGTCGGGGACCTCGGCGGGGACCTCTGACGGCACCGACACGACGACCAGCGCGGGCACCGACAGCGACGGCGAGACGACGTCGTCGACGTCGACGACCGCGGGCACCGACGCGACCTCGTCGGATCCGACGAGCGACAGCGACACCGACAGCGGCTCGGCCACCGACACCGACGGGACGACCGGCGGCTTCTGCACGCAGGGCGAGATCGTCTGCGAGGACGGCGTCGCCAAGGTCTGCGACGGCATGGGCGGCTGGGAGAGCGAGGAGGCCTGCGACAACGCCTGCGCCGACGGCCTCGGCTGCGTCCTCTGCGTCCCCGACAGCCACCAGTGCGAGGGCGACGTCTCGCAGAAGTGCACGCCGCAGGGCGACGGCTGGGTCGACAACGAGACCTGCGATCCTGTCCAAGGGGTCATGTGCGATCAGGACAGCGGCCAGTGCCTCGGCCCCTGCGCCTCCGGCAACATCGGCCTGAGCTACATCGGCTGCGACTACTACCCGACGGTCACCCAGCAGCTCGACTTCTACACCCAGGGGACGCAGTACGCGGTCGCGGTCGCCAACACCGCCGACCAGCCGGCGACGATCACGATCACCATGGGGGCGAACAACGTCGCCTCGGACACGGTCGCCGCCGGCGACGTCAAGGTGATCCCGCTGCCGTGGACCGAGCTCTCGCAGGGCACGGGGCCGTCCAAGGTCGTCATCGACGGCTCCTACCGCCTGCGCTCGACCCGGCCGGTGACCGTCTATCAGTACAACCCGCTGGCCGCGAACGTCACCAACGACGCGTCGCTGATGCTCCCCGTCAACGCCTGGCGCGGCGACTACGTCGTCGCCGCCTGGCCGCACTGGTCGAGCTACCCGGGCTTCTACTCGATCACCGCGGCCCAGGACGGGACCACGGTCACGGTCCAGGCGCCGGGCGGCGGCAAGCCGACCCAGGGGGGCGGCGGCGTCGACAGCCAGGGCAACGGCCAGGTCATGCTCAACGAGGGCGACGTCCTCCAGGTCGTCACCGCGAACGGCGGCGATCTCACCGGGACGATGGTCTCGGCCGACAAGCCGATCCAGGTGCTCGGCGGCCACGACTGCACGCAGGTGCCGATCGGCATCACCGCCTGCGATCACCTCGAGGAGAGCATGTTCCCGATCGAGGCGCTGGCGACCGAGTACATCGTCGTCCCGCCGGTCCAGGTGCCGAACGACGCCCTCGAGAAGGCGCAGGTCGTCCGCATCATCGCCGCCGACGACAACACCACCCTGACCTTCGACCCCGATCAGCCGGTCAACAAGAGCCTGGCCAACGCCGGCGACTTCGTCGAGATCGTCTCGACGACCGCGAAGTTTAAGGTCTCGGCGGACAAGAAGATCCTCGTCGCCCAGTACATGGTCGGCCAGAGCGCGGGCTACGGCACCAGCGACCCGGCGATGCTCGTCGCCGTCGCCACCGAGCAGTACCGGACCGACTACCTCTTCCACGCGCCGACCGGCTGGAGCGCGAACTACGTCGACATCATCGCCCCGGACGGCGCCTCGGTGCAGGTCGACGGCAACCCGGTCAACACCTTCGCGGCGATCGGCGCGACGGGCTTCTCCGTCGCCCACGTCAAGCTGTCGAACGCCGGCAACGGGAACCACACGGTGAGCGCGGATCAGAAGGTCGGGATCAGCGTTTACGGCGTTCTGAACTACGGCTCGTACTGGTACCCCGGCGGCCTCGACCTCAAGCTCGTGCCGCTCTAGCGGCCGCGCAAAGGCGTCGCCGCAGGCCGCGTCCAGCCCGTCGCTGGACGCGGTCTTTTCGCGACGCACGCGTTGGGCTGGGGGCCGATGGCCACAGCGTGTCGATCTCTCCTCGGGTAGAGCGCCGCTGAGAACAAAATTCGGCTCACGAGGATTTCGTGGTCCGACCTCCGCGCGGGCCTTCGTCGCTTGAAGGGGACCTAGCAAAAAAAACCGGCCGCTGGTCCAATCGTCCTGTCGCGCGGCTGCGCGGCGAGGTCACGGACGATGGTGCATTTTCGAGGACAGTTCCGCGAGACGACGGCCGAGCCCCTCTCCCCCTGGGTGCCGCCCCCCGAGACGGTCGGCCGGCTCTTCTCCAGTCGCTACCGGATCATCCACAAGATCGGCGACGGGGCGACGGGCGCGGTCTTCCGCGCGGAGGACATCGGCGCCCGCGAGTCGGTCGCCCTCAAGATCTTCCGCCCCGAGCTCTCGGCCGAGCCGGCGTTCGTCGAGGCCCTCCAGGCGAGGATCCGCGAGAGCCTCGAGCTGAGCGCGCGGGCGGCCGGCGCCCTCGCGCCCTTCGTCGACGTCATCGACATCGGCAAGAGCCCCGAGGGCCTCGTCTTCGCGGTGATGCCCTACGTCAGCGGCGAGGACTTCGCGACGCTCCTGCGGCGCTCGGGGCCGGTGCCCTGGGCCCAGGCCCGCGGCCTCTTCGTGCGCATGTGCGAGACCCTCGACGCCTACCACCGCGCCGGGCGGATCCACGGCTTCCTGCAGTCGCGCCGCTGCCTGCTGATCGACGGCCCGGCGATCCGGATCCTCGACACCGGCGTCGACCGCTACCTGACGGGCGCCGGACAGGGCCCGCTCCTCGACGCCATCGCCCCGGCGCTCGCCCGCTACGCCGCGCCCGAGCAGGCTGATGGCGGCGCGTTGACGCCGGCGACCGACGTCTACTCGCTCGCGGTGATCTTCTACGAGCTCCTGACCGCGCGCCTGCCCTTCGAGGACTCGAGCCCGAACCGGATGCTGGCGATGCACATGCTCGCCGAGGTCCCGGCGCCGCGGGCCGTCGCGCCGACGCTCGGGATCCCGGAGGCCGTCGAGGCGCTGCTCCTGCGGGCGCTGGCGAAGCGGCCGGAGGAGCGCTTCGCGTCGATGGCCGCGCTCGCGGAGGCCATCTCGGCGATCTCGACGGAGGGGGCGACGGCGGCCCGCGTCGACGCCGTGCAGGCGCGGCCGGCGACGCCGGTCCGGCGCGTCAAGGTCCATGAGATCGAGGGT
>JAGQIT010000061.1 GCA_020431135.1 Myxococcales bacterium
TCGCAGGCCTCGCCGGGGCCGACGAAGCCGTCGCCGCACGACGCCAGCGCGCAGGTGTCGAGGCACATGTCGCTGTTGTCGGCGTTGCCGTCGTCGCAGGCCTCGCCCTCGTCGACCACGCCGTCGCCGCAGGCGCCCCCGCCGGTGGTCTCGACGACGGTCGTCGAGCTCGTCGAGTCGCTGTCGCTGTCGCTCGCGCTGCCGCCCGAGGTCGTCGTCGTCGTCCCGTCCGTCGTCGTCGTCCCGCCCGTCGTCGCCGTCGCGTCGCCGGTGGTCGAGCTGCTGTCGCTCTCGCTCGCGCCCGTGCCGACGCCGTCGTCGCCGCTGCAGCCGCTCGCCGCGACCGCGACCAGCAGCGCGCCGCACACCCAGAGAGCCCCGTCCGTCCGCTTCCACACGCCCATGCTCACCTCCATAGCTCCCCACTTCAGGGCGCCGCGAGCTCGCCGTCAAGGCCGCGGTCGCGCAAAATATGGCGCAAAGGCCAGTGTCGCTCGCGCTGGCGAGCGACCTGTCCGCAAGTGCCGACGAAGCGGCGCGCTCAGCCGCCCGTCGGCAGGCTCGTCCAGCGGTAGCTGACGTAGGCGGTCATCTTCCCCTTGGCCTCACCGCACAGCAGGGTCACCGAGTAGTGATCGGTGCTGCCGTTCATCGACGTGCGGTCGCCCTCGTCCTTGACCGCGAGGTTCGGGACGTCGGCGCCGACGACCTCGGTGAGGTGCTCGACGCAGGCCTCGGCGGTCGTCCCGTCGGCGAGCTGGAGCGTGATCTGCGAGGCGAAGAGGCCGTCGTCGTCGGCCGGCGAGCGCCCCTGCTTGACGAGCGTCGCCCCGGCGAAGATCGTCGGCTTGAACCAGCTCGGGTCGCGGAGGTTGAGGTCCGGGCCGGGGCCGGCCTCCTTGACGGCGAAGCGCGCCTTGCCGGCGGCCGCCTCGGCCGGCTCGGCCGGCTTCGCCTCCTCCTCGCCGGCCGCCGCTGCGCTCGCCTCGGCCTTCTCAGCCTTGGCGGCGCTCGCCTCGGCCTTGGCGGGCCCAGGGGACGCGGACGGGCCGCAGGCGACGAGCGAAGCGGCGAGGAGCGGGAGGATCGCGCGCAGGAGGATCGACATGCGCGGCAGTGTACCAGCCTCGCGCCCGCGCCCGCGCCGTGCGAGGATCGCGGCGATGGTCTGCTGTCACCACTACGCCCCGATCGCCGGCGCCGACGGGGCCTTCACCGTCGACGCCTCGCGGATCACCTTCGGCCGCGGCTGCCTCGCCGAGCTCGGGCCGCGGGCGGCCGCCCACGGCCTGCGCCGCGTCGCCCTCTTCACCGACCCGCGCCTGCGCGCCCTCCCGGCCTTCGCCGCCGCCCTCGCCTCCCTCGAGGGCGCGGGCCTCGACGTCGTCGTCTACGCCGAGGTCGAGGTCGAGCCGACCGACCGCTCGTTCAAGGCCGCCGCCCGCTTCGCTGCCGAGGCCCGCCCCGACGGCTACGTCTCGCTCGGCGGCGGCTCGGTGATCGACACCTGCAAGGCCGCCAACCTCTACGCCAGCCACCCGGCGGACTTCCTCACCTACGTCAACGCGCCGATCGGCGCCGGCGTCCCGCCGCCGGGTCCGCTGCGCCCGCACATCGCCTGCCCGACGACCTCCGGGACCGGCTCCGAGGTCACCGGCATCGCGATCTTCGACCTCCTCGCGCTCGAGGCGAAGACCGGCATCGCCGCGCCCGCCCTGCGCCCGAGCGAGGCGCTGATCGACCCGGCCTGCGCCGACACGCTGCCGGGAGAGGTCGTCGCCGCCAGCGGCCTCGACGTTCTCAGCCACGCCCTCGAGTCCTACACGGCGCGCCCCTTCAGCCGCCGGCCGGCGCCGGCCGTCCTCGGCAGCCGCCCGCTCAGCCAGGGCGCCAACCCGTGGAGCGACATCGGCTGCCGCGAGGCCCTGACCCTCGCAGGTCGCCTCCTCGAGCGGGCCGTCGCCGACGCCGATGACCGCGAGGCCCGCGAGGGCATGATGTGGGCGGCGACCCTCGCCGGGATCGCCTTCGGCAACGCCGGCGTCCACATCCCGCACGGCATGTCCTACGCGATCGCCGGCCTCGTCCGCGACTACCGCCCCGCCGGCTACGCCAGCGACGCGCCGATGGTCCCGCACGGCATGGCGGTGATCGTCAACGCCCCGGCGGCCTTCCGCTTCACCGCCGCGGTCCTCCCGGAGCGCCACCTCGAGGCCGCCGCCTGCCTCGGCGCCGACACCCGCGGGGCCGCGCCCGCGGACGCCGGCGCGCTCCTCAGCGGCCGCCTCGTCGCGCTGATGCGCGCCGTCGGAATGCCCAACGGGGCCGGCGGCGTCGGCTACCACGACGGCGACTGCGAGGCCCTCGCCGGCAAGGCGATCCTCCAGCAGCGGCTCCTCCAGAACGCGCCGTGCCGCGTCGACGAGGGCGACCTGCGCCGGCTCTTCGCGGCGGCGATGCGCTACTGGTGAGGCGTCCGCCGGGGGTCGCCTGCGACCGCCACGACGCGCCGCTCTGCGTCGGCGACGCTCCGCCCCCGCCCCCGCCCGCGTGCTACAAGCCCCGCGTGCCCGCGCAGCCGCCCGAGACCGCCGATCGCTACCGCCACTTCCTGCCGCTGACGACGCGGTGGATGGACAACGACGTCTACGGTCACATTAACAACGTCACCTACTACTCGTACTTCGACACGGCGGCGAACCACTACTTGATCACCGCGGGCGGCCTCGACATCGAGCGCAGCCCGGTGATCGGCCTGGTCGTCGAGTCGAGGTGCAACTACTTCAAGCCGCTCGCCTACCCCGATCGCCTGCAGGCCGGGCTCCGCGTCGATCGCCTCGGCAACCGCGCGGTGACGTACGGGATCGGCATCTTCCGCGAGGACCCGGCGACCGGCGAGCCCGAGGCGGAGGCCGCCGCCGCTGGGCACTTCGTCCACGTCTTCGTCGACCGCGAGAGCCGGCGCCCGACGGCGATCCCGGCGCAGCTGCGCGAGGCGCTCGCGCGTCTCTGCGTCGCCGACGCGTAGGCGCTCGCCTGTCCTCACCTGTCCTCTACGCGCCGCCGCGATCGCGCGGGACTGCGGCGGATCTCAGCGCCTGACCACGCGGGCGCGTCCGTGACCTCGTCGCTCGTCGATGCGCCGCGCAGAAGCGCCGCCCGCCGCCTCGTCCGCGTGTGGAGGGCGGACACGGCCGCCGCCGCGAGCCACTAGTCCACGAACTCGAGCGGAGACGACGGACTCGCGTCGCCGTCTTTACCCGGCTCAGCGCCGGCCTCTGGCGCGTCGCGCAGGCTCGCGCCGCGGATCGGCTCGACGCCGCCGCCGTGCTGGGTGGCGAAGACCTGGGTGAGCTGGGCGCCGAAGAGGACGATCAGCGCCGAGTAGTAGGTCCAGACCATGAGCACCACGAGCGAGCCGGCGGCGCCGTAGGCCGAGCCGACGCCGGCGCGGCCGATGTAGAGGCCGATCCCGAGGCGGCCGACGACGAAGAGCGCCGAGGTCATGGCGCCGCCGATCCAGACGTCGCGCCAGCGGATCCGGGCGTCGGGGAGCCAGCGAAAGAGCGCCGCGAAGAGGCCGGTCATAAGCACCAGCGGCAGGCCGAGGTCGATGAGGCGCCAGGCGAAGCCGAGGTGACCGAAGAGCGGGTTGGCCCGCAGGGCGCTGATCACCGACGAGGCGACCAACAGGGCGATGACCGAGACGCCGAGGAGGGCGACGAAGAGGAAGGAGAGCGCCCGCGCCTGGAGGGCGTGGAGCAGCGCCCGCTTCGGCGGGACGACGCCCCAGATCCGGTTGAGCGCGTTCTGGAGCTGGGCGAAGGCCGTGGTCGCGCCGACGACGAGGCCGACGACGCCGAGGATCGCCGAGATCACGCTCGTGCCGCGCTCGTGGGCGCTGGCCAGCGTCCCCTCGATGACGACCGCCGTCTCGTCGCCGACCACCCCGCTGAGGCCGTCGACGATCGCGCCCTCGGCCGCGTCGGCGCCGTAGACGACGCCGGCGATCGAGACGACGACGAGGAGGAGCGGCGCCATCGACAGCAGCGAGTAGTAGGAGAGCGCGGCGGCGAGAACGAAGGGCTGATCGCGGGCGAACTCCTGGACCGCGCGGCTGACGAGCGCGCCGACGTTTCGGGCGCCGCGCCGCGCCTCGCGTCGGGCCGCCCGCGCCGCGGCTCGTCCGCGCCGCCGGGCCTCGCTGCGCGCGCTCACACGGCCTCCGCGGCGTCGGCGATCCGCGCGCGGACGAAGTCGCTGTAGGCGTCCTTCATCGGCAGCTCGGTGTCGCGGCGGATCCGTCGGCGGCTGGCCGTGACCGCCTCGCCGGTCTTCGGGTTCGTCGCCGCCTTCGCGTAGGTCTCCCAGTAGAGGCCGCTGCCGCGCCGCTGCCAGCGCGGCAGGTCGTTGAAGTTGATCCCGGCCTCGCGGAAGAGGAGCTCGTTCTTCGCGGCCGTCGACCTGCCCTCGACCGCGGCCGTCGCCGCCCCCTTGCTCGCGCCGGCCCTGCGCAGGGTCCAGTAGCAGTGGGCGTTGAGGGCGTTGCGGTGGGCGTCCTCGGAGCGCCAGCGGAAGTAGTCGACGACCTTGGCGACGCTCGGGAGCTGGCTTATGCGACAGTCGAAGACCGCGTGGTCGTCGAGGCGGCGGCTGAAGAGGGCGCTCGCCTCGGCGGCGAGGATCGAGTTGAGCTTGCGCAGCTTGCGGCCGAACGCGGCCTCGTCGCGGGCGAAGAGGAGCGAGATCTCGTCGCTCTGCGTGTAGGCGTAGACGACGCGCAGGCCGACGCCGAAGAGGTGCTCGGTCGTCGCCAGCATGTGATCGCGGAAGCGGACGTCGAAGGGCGCCGCGAAGTCGTGGCGCTCCTTGGTCAGCTTCGTGAAGCCGCGGCCGTCGAGGCGCGCGACCATGAAGAGCCCGGGGAGGACGCAGAGATCGTGGGCCGTCTCGTAGACCCGCATCGCCTGGTCGAGCTCGTCAAACCTCATCGCGCCACTCTTCTACGCGGAACCCCAGCCCGGCGCCAGCGTCGGCGGCCGCATCGGCGATCTCGACGAAGTAGAGGGCGTCGAAGCCCTCGCCGAGCGACGGCAGGACGAGGCGCGCGCGCGTCCCTCGGATCCCGCGCTCGGGGATCCGCGCGGCGCCCTCGCGGCCGGCGTTGCGGGCCAGCGCCGGGACGATCGCCGACTTGAAGAAGTAGCCGACGACGCGGAAGCCGGCGGCCCGCGCCGGGACGATCGTCCGCTGGCGCTCGGCGGGCGTCGGGTTGGTGTTGTCGACGACGAAGGCCTGCTTGCCGGCGATGCACGCGTCGATGAGCAGACGCTCGCGGTGGCGCGTCCGCAGCATGTCGCGGTTGACCCGGACGTGGCTGTGGAAGAAGCGCTCGCGGTAGAAGCTCGACTTCCCCGTCGCCTGGATGCCGATGAAGATGACCGCCTCCACGGGTCGAGGAGTAGCGGCGGGCCGCGGCGGGCGTCAATCGACGCGCCAGCGGCCGACCCCGAGGGCACGCGCGGCGCGAGGGCGCGCGGCAGCCCTACCGCGCGCCTCGACCGACGACGCGCAGGCCCGAGCGATCGCGGCCCGCAGAGCACGTCGCCCTGTCGCTCCCGGCCAGCGGCGAGAGCCCGCGCTCCTTCGACAGGCGGCGCAGGTTCGGCGCCGACGATCGCCGCGCGCGCGCACGCGTCAATCCCCAGCGCCTCCCCTGGTTGACGGCGTCCAGGCCGAGCGTCGATGCTGGGTGCGAGTCAGTCGGTACGGAGGGGAATTGCGATGGCGCTGGTGGACGGACAAGACTTTGTGTACTGCCCAAAGACGACCTATGTCGGCAGCGCTGGGGTCGGCGACGGCTGCCTGATCGGGACGCGGACGCGGCTCTTGATGGTCCCGCTCCGCGTCGACACGGCGATCTGGAACCAGAGCGTGACGACGACGACGTGGAGGCTCGGGGACGAGCCGATCGGCACCGCCCTCGCCCAGATCCTCAGCGCCAGCGACCTCACCGTCGACGCCCTCAACGCGACGCTCGAGTCCCTCGACGCGCGGATCGAGGCGACCAGCCTCGGCAAGCTCGACGAGGCCAAGCGCGTCCGCGTGCGGACCGGCTGGTTCTCGCGCGGGATCTACCACAGCGCCAAGGAGAAGGGCCCAGGCTGGAGCGGCTACCCGCTCAAGGGCAAGCCGATGGCGATGGCGTGGTTCGAGTTCTACCGGGCGCTGCCCAACTTCGTCAGCTAGGAGCCTGTCCCGCAGATCCGCGCGAGGTCTCGCGCCGCGATCGTCGGCGCTCTCGGCTTCGGCGAAGCGCCGCTGTACCGGGCGCACTGCGATTCGAGCAGCTAGGCTGGTCTAGCTGTCGATCTCGCCGTTTTTCGCCGCTTCACCCACGGCCTTGCCCTGTGAACCTTCGGGCGCAACCGCCCGATCGAGCAGCTTGACGGCCTCGCTCGTGAGGCC
>JAGQIT010000929.1 GCA_020431135.1 Myxococcales bacterium
ACGCCTACTGTCAGGACAACGAGACCTCGTGGCTCGACTGGTCGCGGCGGGAGCATCCCCTGCTCGACCTCGTGCGCGCACTGACCGCTCTGCGCCGCGCACACCCGGTGCTGCGCCGCCCGCGCTACGCGCACGGCGCGGTGCGACTCGCCGAGGGCGAGGCGCTCGACGTCGAGGTCGGAGAGCGCGGCCGTCTCCTCGCGCCTGTCGCTGGGGTTCGGGGCTGCCATCACGCCGCCTCCTCGGTCATCGCTCGGCGGTCGCCGGCCTCGAGCTCAGCGACCAGGCTCTTGAGCTTGCGCAGCCGCTTGCGGACCCCCGACACCGAGAGCCCGACCGCGTCGGCGACCTCTTGCAGGGTCATGCCGTCGTGGAGGTGCATCACCGCGATCGTCGCGGTCGACACCGGCTCCCGGCGGAGGGCGCGGTCGAGGAGCGAGCGGGCGTGGGCGCGCTCCTCGGTGCGGGTGGCTTCGGCGATCTTCATGAGGACTTCGGAGTTGGGGTCTTCGGGTCGGCGGGCGCGGCTGCGGATCTTGTTGAGCGAGAGGTTGGTGGCGATCCGGTAGAGGAGGCTCGAGACGCCGCGGTCCTCGAGGCGCTCGTGGTGGATCAGCAGGTTGACGAAGACGTCATGCATCGTGTCGACGGCTAGGGCCTCGTCCTTGAGGAGCCGACGGCAGCGGCGGAGGACCATGGGTCCGTAGCGCCGGTAGGTTTCTTCGACGTCGATGGCCACGCTGAGCCCTCGTTCACCCGGTGGAACACCGCGGCGGGCGGCAAGTGTCACCACCTCGAGGAAAAAACGCGAGGGCGCGGGAACGCCCGGTCCGGCTCGGGCGGCGCGGGTCCTACGCACTCCCGCGGGTTGCGCTTGACTTCGCGGCCGGTAGCCGCGGAGATCGTCGGCGATGTCCACAATCGTGCCCACGTCCCGCGGCCTGACGCGCCGCCTCCTCGTCGTCCTCGCTCCGGCCGCGCTCGTCGGCCTCGGCCTCGGCTGCCAGGGCTTCGTCACCGGCTCGTCGAACGCCTCGGGGAAGGCGTCCGGGATCAGCGCTGCGGACGTCCTCGGGGCCGGTCAGGCCGTCGCCTGCCCGGAGCTCGTCAGCGGCGGCTCGGTGCTCAGCGCCAAGTTCGACGCCAACGCCCAGATCAACGCCAAGGTCGCGGCCTTCGTCCAGGCGGCCAAGGACCTCCGGGCCGTCGCCGGTCAGGTCGAGGTCGAGGTCGAGACCGCGTGCAAGAAGATGGGCGCCGACCTCGGCATGGCGCCGAACGAGCTGGCCGCGGTGGACGGCCCCGCGGGCGGGGCGAAGGGCGCCTGCGCGGCCCTCTCCGTGAAGATCCAGGGGATCCTCGCCGGCGGCGTCTCGGTCGAGGCGTCGTACGAGCCGCCGAAGTGCGAGGTCAACGCGTCGGCGAAGGCGAGCTGCGAGGGGACCTGCGAGGTCGAGGTCGACCCCGGGGAGATCGTCGCCTCGTGCGAGCCGGCGAAGCTCTCCGGGACCTGCGAGGGGACCTGCCAGGGCCAGTGCCAGGGGACCTGCAACGGTCAGTGCGCCGGCGAGTGCTCGGCCAAGGACGCCCAGGGGAACTGCGTCGGCTCGTGCAGCGGCGAGTGCAAGGGGAGCTGCAGCGGCACCTGCCACGCCCGCTGCGAGGGGACCTGGAAGGCGCCGAAGTGCGAGGGCTCGGTGCGGCCGCCGTCGGTCGACGCCGACTGCAAGGCGAGCTGCAAGGCGCGCGCGGAGATCACCAGCCAGTGCACGAAGCCGAGCCTCGACCTCAAGGCCTCGGCGAACACGGCGGCGGTCGGCAAGCTCCTGGCGAGCGCGAGCGTGCACGTCCCCGCGCTCCTCGTCGCCCAGTTCAAGCTCGGGCGCCAGGCTGCGGGGGAGATCGCCACCCTCGTCCGCCTCGGCAGCGACCTCTCAGGGCGCCTCGAGGGGGCCGGGAACCGGGCGATCGCCTGCGTCAGCGCGGCCGCGTCGGCGGTCGTCGAGGCGAGCGCGAGCATCAACGTCTCGGTCCAGGCGAGTGCGAGCGTGTCGGGCAAGGTCGGAGCCTCGATCTAGCGGGCGGGGGCGAACGCGTATTGAACGCAGTTCGCGGCCGCCCCGTGTCCGCATGGAAGATGTCCGAAGGGACAGGTGCGAAAGCACCCCGCGATCTTCGAGGTGCGCCGATGCGGGCGTCTCTATGCTACCTTACGGGAGCTATCGCAATGGCCGCGCACGAGCTCGACTGCAAGGGTCTCAACTGTCCGATGCCGATCGTCCGCCTGAGTCAGGCGATGCGTCGGCTGACGGCGGGCGAGGTGATCGTCATTGAGGCGGATGATCCGGCGTTCCGCGCCGATCTCGAGGCCTGGGTCCGCCGCTTCGGCCACGTGATCGAGACCTTCGACGCTGTCACGGATCGGATCGTCCGCGCGACGGTCAAGAAGAGCTAGCGGAGGACATGATGGCGGACGGTGACAAGGGGAATGCCGCGGCGGGCCTCGATCCAGAGCTCCGCCGCCAACTCGAGGCGATGATCGCCGAGCGCGTCGAGGCCGAGGTCGCGGCGCGCCTCGACGCCGCGGTGGATCAGCGCGTGCGCGAGCTGGCCGCGGCCGCGGTCGACGAGCGCCTGGCCGCGGTCGAGTCGACGATACGCGACGCCCAGGAGCGCCTCGACGCGATCGAGGCCAACGGCCAGATCGATCAGGTCAGCATCCTCGTCTTCAGCGGCGATCTCGACCGCCTGATGTCGGCCTTCATCATCGCCACCGGTGCGGTGGCGATGGGCTTCGACGTCGCGATGTACTTCACCTTCTGGGGGCTGCTCGCGCTCAAGAAGAAGACGGTCTTCGCCAGCAAGAGCGTGCCGGAGCGGATGCTCGCGGCGATGCTCCCGGGGGGGCCGGGGACGGTCGGGACGTCGCGGATGAACATGCTGGGGATGGGGCCGGCGCTCTTCCGCAGGCTGATGCGCCAGCACAACGTCGAGTCCCTCCCGGATCTCATCACCCTCGCCCAGGAGCTCGGCGTCAAGATGGTCGCCTGCCAGATGGCGATGGGGGTGATGGGCGTGCGCCGCGAGGAGCTGATCGACGGGCTGCGCTACGGCGGCGCCGTGACCTACCTCGGCGACGCGGTCGACTCGAAGGTGACGCTGTTCATATGACGGGGAGGGGCTTGGTTGGGCGAGGGGACGAGCGCGGCGTTCGCTGAGAACGCTGACGGCGCAGATCTCCGGGCTCGCGTGCGCGAGCTCGAGGCGATGGTCGAGCATCTCGCCGACGCGAACATCCGCGCCGCCGAGCTCGTCACGGAGCTCGAGGAGGCGCGGGCGGTCGAGGAGGCGCTGCGTCGGCGCGGCGAGGAGATGAGCCTCCAGCGGATCGTCGACCGGACGATCGCCGGGAGCCGCTACCTCGGCGAGCTCGCGGTCTCGCTCTGTGACGTCCTCGTCGCCAACGCCGCCCTCGAGTGTCGGGGCGTCGGCGTCTACCTCGACTGGGAGGGCGAGCGCCGGCGGCTCGGCGTCGCCGGCGAGCCGCCGGAGGCCGAGGCCTGCGCGGCGCTCCTCGACGACGACGCGCACGGCCGCTGGGCCAAGGGGCGCGCCGCGGTCGCGCTGCGGGCCCAGGGCGTCGTGATCGGCCGCCTCTGCCTGGCGACGCCGCGGCGCATCGAGTGGCGCGATCGCTGGATGCCGGCGCTCCTGAGCCTCGGCGATCAGGTCGGCAACGCCTTCGACCGCCTGCGGATCGAGGCCCGCGAGCGCGAGCTGATGATCGAGCTCGCCGACGCCCGCGACCGCGCCGTCGCGGCGACCGAGGCCAAGGACCGCTTCCTGGCGACGATGAGCCAC
>JAGQIT010000930.1 GCA_020431135.1 Myxococcales bacterium
GCTCGGGACGGCCGGCAAGGAGTTCGAGCTCACCCTGCGGATCCGCAGCACCGGCCGAGCGAGCCGCGGGATCCGCCTGGCCGCGGGCGGCGAGGCGCTCGCCCGCGGGCTCGTCCAGCTCGTCGCGATCGTCGGCGACGGCACCCGCGTCGCCTTCGGGCCGAGCGAGGCCGGCATGCGCCGCGCCGACCTCCCGGCGATGGCGATCCCGAGCGGCGTCGTCCATCCCTTCGCCCCTGCCCCCGCGACCGATGCCGCGCGGGCAGCCGCAGAGTCGGCCCTCGCCGCGAGCCACGTCGAGATCCGCGTCGTCGCCCGCGGGATCCGGCCCGGAGGCGCCCTCCTCACCCTGTCGGTCAGCGCCCTGGGCTCGAGCGCGCCGCCGCTGCGGCGGATCCGTCCCTTGAACATCCGCTGACGTCGCGCGCCGACTCGCGCGCCATCGCCCCGCCCCCTCCTGCTAGGCTTTGCCGCGGTAGGTGGATCGATGCCGCGAGTCTCAACCTGGAACGACTACGTCGCGGTCGAGGCCCAGGAGGTCCGGACCCCGCGCAACGAGGCGGAGGTCGCCGCGATCGTCCGCGCCGTGCGTGAGCGCGGCGGCCGTCTGCGGGCGATCGGCGGCCGCCACTCCTTCAACGATCTGCCGCTGTGCCGCGAGACGATCGTCGACCTCAGCAACCTCGCGGGGGTCCTCGAGATCGACCACGCCCAGCGCCGCGTGAGGGTCGAGGGCGGCATCCGCCTGCGCGACCTCGTCGTCGTGCTCGAGCGCGAGGGCCTCGCCCTGCCGAACATCGGCGCCTGGACGGCGCAGACGATCGCGGGCGTCGTCTCGACGGCGACGCACGGCTCGTGCGGCCGCTGGCGCAAGGACCTGATCGACGCCGTCCTCGCGATCCGCGTCGTCGACGGCCACGGCGTCGCCCGCGAGCTCGACGCCAGCGAGCGCGGCTTCCTGACCCTCGGGATGTTCGGCGTGATCACCTCCGTCACGCTGCAATGCGAGCCGCTCTACTCGGTGATCAAGAACAAGGACGTCGTCGACATGGAGCGGACGATCGAGCGGATCCCCGAGCTCCTGCGGATCCACGATCACGTCGACCTGCGCTGGGTCGGCCGCGTGCGCCCGGGGATCCTGACGACCTGGGAGCGCTTCGAGGGGCCGCTGTCGCCCCGCGATCGCGTCCTCACCGAGGTCGAGGGCGTCGGCCTCAACCTCCTCAACCGCGCCGTCGATCGCGTGCCGATCGCCCGCGCCCCGGCGCGCTTCAAGGACCTCTTCTACGGCGCCATGGGCCTCGCCTACGTGATCGGCGCCGAGACCCCGCCGGTCGGCCAGGTCTGGCACCGCGGCCTCACGTTCAACTCCCGCGGCTTCGCCCCGCGCCACGACGAGCATGAATTCGCGGTGCCGATCGACGAGGCGATCCCCTGCCTCCTCGACGTCCGCCGGACGATGGCCGACTCCCGCGACAGCGCCGGGATCGAGGTCCAGATCCGCTTCACCCCGGGGATCAACCTCGTCCTCGCGCCCCACTACCACCAGGACAGCGTCTGGGTGAACTTCAACGTCTTCGACCGCGCCCGCTGCCGGCCGCTCGTCGAGACGATGACCGAGGCGCTCCTCGACTTCGGCGCCCGCCCCCATTGGTGCAAGACGATCCCCGACGCCGCCAGCCACCTGCGCAGCCTCCACGGCGACGACGCGGAGCTGTGGGAGAACGCGCGCCGCCGCGCCGACCCCGACGGCGTCTTCCTCAACGACTGGTACGACCGCTACCTCGCGCCGCCGCGCGACGCCTAGCCGAGCCCCGCGCGCCGCCCTGACGCCGCGCGCTCGGCCGCCGTCCTGGAGTCGTCGCGGGCCTCGGTCGTCCGCTCCGGTCTCAAGCGCCTCGCTCGGCGACGGGCGCTCCCCCAACGCGACTGCGATAGACTCGCCGTCGATGGAGCGGGCGATCCTCTGCGCCGACGGCCGCGCTGGCGCCCACGGCAGGCCCGGCCTCGACGGCGGCGACGGCAGCCCGCC
>JAGQIT010000931.1:0-1817 GCA_020431135.1 Myxococcales bacterium
CGAAGCCGAGAGGGCCGACGATTGCGCGCGAGACCACGCACCGACTCACGGGACAGGCTCCCTCGCGGCGAACCTGCGCCGCGCCTTCTTGAAGGAAGGCGGCGCCGCGTGGCCTTCGTGCAAGCGCTCCACGGAGGGCCTCTACCTCAACGTCTCGGTGCTCTGCCGCCACACCGTGTCGGCGGTCACCGTGATCTGGGAGCCGCTGTCGCCGGAGCGGGCCGTCGCGGCGCCTGCCGACACCTGCGGCGACTAGCGCCGCGGCGACGCCAACTCGGCGTAGGAGCTTGCGCGTCTCCCTGCGCGCCTCGATCATCCGCGGGTGAGCGCGGCCACGGGCACGCCCGGCGACTCGGCGCCGGTCCGCAGCAACCAGCCGGGCGTCCACCCGCGCCTCGCGGAGGTCGTCCGTCGCCACCTCGAGCGCGCCTGGGAGCAGCCGCCGCACGGCCCGACCGTCGCGGCCCTCGAGGCGCTGCGCCGGCGCCTCCCCGAGCTGCACGAGCGGCCGCTGGTGCTCGACAGCGGCTGCGGCACGGGCGAGTCGACCCTCGCCCTCGCGGCGCGCCACCCCGAGGCGCTCGTCCTCGGGATCGATCGCTCCGCGGCGCGCCTGCGCCGAGGCGGCCGCGTCGAGCCGAGGTGCGACGGTCGGGCGATCTGGCTGCGCGCAGAGCTCACCACCGCGTGGCGCTGGCTCGCCGATCGCGGCGTCCACCTGCGCGCCCACTACCTGCTCTACCCGAACCCGTGGCCGAAGGCGGCGCAGCTCCAGCGGCGCTGGCACGGGCACCCGATCTTCCCGACGCTCCTCGCCCTCGGCGGCCGCGTCGAGCTGCGGACGAATTGGCGGATCTACGCCGAGGAGTTCGCGATCGCGGCGGCGATCGCCGGGCGACGGGCTGCGCCAGCGGTCGCCCGCCTCGCCGAGGGGCCGCCGCTGACGGCCTTCGAGCGCAAGTACGCCGCCAGCGGCCACGCGCTCTACCGGGTCGCGCTCGCCGAGGCGAACGCGGCCCCGGAGTCGGCGCGCGACGGAGCGGGCCGCGACGCGGACGTCGGCGAGTCGGAGCGCGGCGACGCGTCGCCGAAGAATGTCGTTCAGGAGGAGGTCTCCTCGGAGTGAGGGGCGACCTGCACCTGAGGACACCCGGCCCCGAAGCCCGCGCAGGGCGGGCGCAGCGGGCGTAGAATCAGCCGATGCAGTCGAGCACCCGCCGCCTCGCCTCGCTCGGGCTCACGCTCGGGCTCCTCTCCGCCTGCGCCGGCTCGGATCCGCCGGCCGAGAGCGCGACCGACAGCGACGGGGCGACGGGCACGACGGGCGACGACACGACGACGGGCGACGTCGCCACCGAGACCGGGACCGCGACGGGCGACGCCACCGAGAGCGCGACCGGGACCTCGACGACGACGACCGGCGAGGTCCCCGAGCCCGAGGTGATCACCGTCATGGAGGACATCGTCTTCTACGACGGCTACGCCGGGATCGTCGACGAGCCGGTCCCCGAGGGCGTGATCCGCCACAGCAACGCCCTCTATGCGACCCCCTTCACCGACGACCAGCTCGCGGCGATCCAGGAGACGCTGACGATCGGGGTGATCGTCGGGGCGCTCTGCGACAACTATGATCGGATCGGCGCGGTCCACCTCGCGCTCGTCCCCAAGGGCCAGGCGACGTACGTCCCGGCCGAGGTCGAGCGCATCGAGCTCGCGCGCTTCATCACCCCGTTCATGAACATGAACAAGGCGCCGATGACCGTGCCGTATCAGTGGCCGGCCGACAACGTCGTGTCGATCCTCCGCGACCCCGAGCT
>JAGQIT010000931.1:1897-5433 GCA_020431135.1 Myxococcales bacterium
CGCAACGACACCCAGCTCGGCACGCTCCTCCTGCACACCGACAGCACGACCGCGCCGCCCGCGTTCAACGAGCTGATCCCGCTGGCGATCAGCGAGTCGTTCAACAACTACCAAGAGGGGGCGAGCGACGCGATCGGGACGACGACGAAGACGGTCCCCTTCGAGCTCGCGGCCGCCACCGACAACGCCCAGCTCGTGCTGATCACCTCGAACCACGGGGCCAACGAGGGCGGCGAGGAGTACGAGCGCCGCGATCACTTCGTCTACGTCGACGAGGCGCCGGTCCTCGAGTACAAGCCCGGGCGCGAGACCTGCGAGCCCTTCCGCGTCTACAACACCCAGGCCAACGGGATCTACGGGCCGGGGCCGCGCTCCCCCGAGGTCTGGCAGTCGTTCAGCAATTGGTGCCCCGGCGACATCATCGACACGCGGATCATCCCGCTCGGGGCGATGGCCGCCGGCAGCCACGAGTTCGTCATCGACGTCCCCGACGCGGTCTTCGTCGACGGCCAGGGGAACTTCCCCTTCTCGCTCTACGTCCAGGCGGAGTAGTCTCGCCGGCGATGCCGCGAGACGACGCAGAGGCCGCGAAGACGGAGCTTGAGGCGCTGAACAAGGTCGACCTGGCGGCGGCGCTCGCCACCTTCGACGCGCCCTGGGAGCCGCGGATCGTCGCCGCCCTCAACGGCCAGGAGGTGAAGGTCGTCAAGCTCCGCGGCGCCTTCGTCTGGCACCGCCACGCCGACGCGGATGAGCTCTTCCTCGTGCTGCGCGGGTCGATGCGCATGGAGCTGCGCGGGCGGACGATCGCCCTCGGGGAGGGCGAGATGTTCGTCGTCCCCCGCGGCGTCGAGCACCGCCCGGTCGCCGACGAGGAGGCGCACGTCCTCCTCTTCGAGCCGGCGGGCACCGTCAACACCGGCGACGCCGGCGGCCCGCGGACGGTCGCCGCGCCTGAGCGGCTCGCTTGAGAGAACCCTGGCCGAACGGTCACGTCACCGAGCGCCACCTGGCGCTCATTTCGGGGTGCAGGACGTGATCGCGCAGTGGTGGCAGCGGCCGACGCGATCGCTGTCGCTGGCGAGCTTGAGCCTCTCGCCGTCGAAGTCGTAGCTGCGGCGGCGCTCGTGCGTCACCGGGATGAGGCCGAACGAGCGCGCCGCGTCGGCGTCCGCGGGTGGATCGTCGGCGCCGGTCGGGGCGGGGCTGAGGTCGACCCAATCGGCCGTGGTGTTGAGCCAGCCCGAGCCCCTCTCCGGGTCGTAGGCCTGCGTTGTCGTCACGGGGCCGACGATGGTCCCGACCTTGAGCCCGCAGGCGCCGCGCATCACATAGACGTTGAACTCGACGTCTGCGGGGCAGCGGCCACCCTCTGCGTGCGGGACCAGGAGGTCGTCGACGCCGTCGCCGTCGAGGTCGGGCGTCGCCTGGGTGGCGACGGTCACGACCTCGACGTCGCTGAACCGTTGGCCCCGCTGATCGATCCCGGAGCGCTGGAGCTCGAAGCTGCGCGTGCGCTGAGGCGGGGTCACGCAGTGCTCCGACGGCGGGGCGTCGTCGTCGGCGAAGATGTCGAGTCGAATTTGGGCGCGGTCCCACCAGCCGAGGGGCTGCATGACCGCGAGGCCCGCCCCCAGACCCGTGGCGGGGTTGCTGTAGTGGAATACAATGAAGTTGCCGTCTAAGAGACCGGGCCTGCTCTCGACATACCCCTGGCTCTTGAGGGCGTCGAGCCACGGGAGCGCGACATACTCGAGTTGTCCGCCCTCGACGGTGAGCGACAGGCGAATGTCGCCCTCGGGGGTGACTGAGATCTCGGCGCTCTCGGGGCGCACGCGCTCCCACGGGAGCCACGCGGGCCAGCCCTCGGGGGGCGGGGAGGGCGGCTGCATCTCGGCGCTCTCGATCGGCTCCGATGCGGGGTGTAGGGCCGGTGCGTCGAGCTGCGCCCGGGCGCTCGGCGGCGACGGCTCGGGGTCTGGCGCCCGTCTTCCGGCGCAGCCCCAGCCGAGCGCGACGAGCCCGGCGAGGGCGAGGGCGCGGCGCAGCATCGTCGGATCGTAGCGGCTGTCGACGGTGAGTGCGAGTCGCTCGGCGGGACGGTCGCCTGCGCGCCGCCCGTGGACGCGTCGCGCTCGCCCTCGCGGTAGTGAGCTGCGCGGGGGGACAGGTCTCGACCATGACGTGGTGGCGGTGAAGGCCACGGACAGGAGGACCTGGGGTGACCTCGGCGCCGACCGGCTAGACACCGACCCAGTGCGCGCGGTGGTGAGGGGGCTCCTTCCCGGAGGACCCGCGGCGTGAACGAACAGGCCGTCGTCGCGTCGCGCTAGGCGAGCGACTGGAGCCCGGACGACGACGCCGAGGGGGCGTCGAGGGGGGGCGGCGGCAGGACCCCGAGCGGGCGCTCCTTCGCCGCCGCCCACGAGAACACATAGCGGCGGATGAACCGGCGGAGCAGCGGCTGGAGGCGCCACCAGACCATGCGCTGGGTGAGGCCGCCGCGCAGGCCGTAGATCATCTTGGCCGCGAAGTGGCGGCGGCGCAGCGCTCGACCCATCGGGCTGCGGTGGACGCGGGCGGTGTAGTCGGCGAAGGAGAAGTCGCCGCGGGCGAAGGCGTCGGCGACGGCTGCGGCCGCGAGGTCGCCGTAGCCGAGGGCGAGGCTGATCCCCTCGCCGAGGAGCGGGTCGGCCCCCGCCGCGTCGCCGGCGAGAACGATCCCCGGGGTCGACAGGCGCGAGCGCGGCGAGAACAGGCGGATCGGGTGGCCCTGGACCCGGTAGTCGTCGATGTTGAGGCCGTGGCGCGCGAGCTCCTCGCCGAGGTAGCTCAGGAGCGAGCCCGTCTGCGGCGTGCCGTTGAGGCGGCTGTCGTAGACCCCCCAGTTGCGCATCGGCGCGCCGCCCTGCTCCATGGGGAAGCTCCAGAAGTAGCCCTGGATCCCGGCGGGGACGTGGCGGAACTCGAAGAGCGCCTCGTCGCTGGCGACGTCGGCGGGGTCGTGCGGCGGGGTGATCAGCTCGACGAGGCGGGCGACCGGGCCCTTGGTGGCGCCGTCGATCGAGCGGCGGACGATCCCCTTCGACCCGTCGGCGCCGATCACCGCGCGCGCCCGGATCCGGCCGGCGCTGGTCTCGAGGAGAACGCCGTCGTCGCCGGGCGTGACCTCGTGGACGCGGGTGTTCTCGAAGAGCTTCACGCCGCAGTCGCGGGCCCGATCGATCAGCCAGGCGTCGAGCTCCGGCCGGCG
Source organism: Myxococcales bacterium (assembly GCA_020431135.1). GTDB lineage: Bacteria > Myxococcota_A > Polyangia > Nannocystales > Nannocystaceae > JADJRG01. Next base: position 5,151 of record JAGQIT010000931.1, read on the forward strand.
GATCACGTGGAAGGCGATCTTGCCGAGCTGCATGCGCAGCCCCTGGCCGCGGAAGTGGAGGTGGGCCCACGTCGCGTCGGCGTAGGGGAGCTCGCGCAGGTCGAGGCCGAGGTTGCCGAGGATGACGTCGACGTCGTTGACGAGGCCGCCGCCGCAGAGCTTTGGTCGCGGGTGGCTGCTGCGCTCGAGGATCACCGTGCGGCGGGCGAGGCTCGGGGCGAGCTGTGCGAGGTGGAGGGCGCTCGAGGCCCCGGCCGGGCCGGCGCCGACGATCGCGAGGTCG
>JAGQIT010000932.1 GCA_020431135.1 Myxococcales bacterium
TCGCGGTAGCCGAAGCGGAGGTCGCGGCGCTCTCGCGCGGTGAGGACCGCGGCGTGGAGCTCGTCGTCGCCGGCGAGGAGGCGCGCGCGGATCACATCGTCGTCGGCCGCGGCGAGGGCTGGGTCCCCCGCGGCGGCGGCGAGGCGCTCGCGGTGGCCGTCGTCGATCGCGAGGAAGCGGCCGAAGAACTTCTCCGGCGGCGGCCGCCGCTTGACGGCGAGGAAGTCGATGAGCTGGATCAGCAGGCGGGTCTCGCCGCCGCTGGCCTCGGCGACGGCGTCGGTGAGGCGGCGCAGCCCGGGGATGAAGCGGTCGTCGCCGATCCGCAGCAGCGGCCCCGAGGGGATGTCGCGGATCCCGGTGGCCTCGACGACGATCGCTCCGGGGCGGCCGGCGGCGAAGCGGGCGTACCAGTCGATGACGTCGCGGCTCACCTCGCCGTCGGCGGTCGCTCGCCACGGGACCATCGCCGGCACCCAGGTCCGCGTCGCCAGGCGGATCGGGCCGAGGTCGATCGGCATGAACCAGCGGCTCGCGGCGGCCTCCTCGGCGGTCGGCCAGCGGGTGTCGGCGATCCGGTGGCGGATCCTCTCCGGCGGCGTCCACATCGTCTTTGGTTGCTATCACCGATCGTCGGCGCTGACGAGCGCGCTTGATCGAAATCGCGCATCGGTCGATGATCGGGCGATGCGCGCGGTCCGTCTTGCCTCCCTCTCCCTGCTCTTGCCCCTCGCGGTCGCGGGCGGCTGCGGCGACGACGTGGCCGACGACGAGGCGACGTCCCTGACCGCGTCCGCGAGCGCGCCGACCTCGATCACCGGCGCGTCGGCGTCGGCGTCGACGACCGCGACCGCGGGAGACAGCGACAGCGACAGCGACAGCGACGGGTCGAGCGGGACCTCGACGACGGACGGAGCGACGACCGCGACGACGACGACCACCACCACCGCGAGCGCGACCGACTCCGACGCAGGGACGACCGACGCGACGGGCTCGACGGGCTCGACCTCCGCGGGCTCGACGGGCGGCGACGAGCTCTGCGACCCCGGCGGCGGCCTGATCGAGGTCGGGTCGCTCGACGCGATCGAGGGCGACGCGCCGGCGGGCTGGGAGGTGCGGACGCCGGGGCAGGTCCAGGCCTGCGCCGACTCGGGGCCGCACCTCTTCGCCGCCGACCCGGCGCCGGGCTGCGGCGGCGCGGCCCTGACGATCGACGCCAACGGGAGCTGGGACTGCTACGCCGTGCAGACGGTCTCGCCCTACAACAGCGTCGAGGGCGGGGCGACCTACGTGATCCGGGCGACGGTGCGCGCCGAGGGCAACGACAACCCGGCGGCGTGGTTCATCGTCGGCGTCCAGTGGCTCGACGCGAACGACGGCTTCTTCGGCGACGAGAAGAACCCGCAGCCCGCCGAGCCCGCTGACAACAACTTCGGCTGGAAGGTCCTCGAGTGGGAGGTGGTCGCCCCGGCGAACGCCCGGCGGATCCTCGTGTGGCTGAGCGCGCACTACCCGGGCTCGGTCACCTACGATCACGTCGCGGTCTACAAGAAGGGGTAGCGGCTCGTCCGCGCTCGCCGGTCGCCCCGCGGTAGGCGCACGGACAATAATTGCGCGCCCCGGCGAGCATGGCGTCTTGTCGCTCGCGCGCCGGGCTGCGATTCTCAGGCATGCGCTGGATCGTCGGTCTCGATCTCCTGGATCTCTCGCACGGAGCGATGCGCTTCGCCGCGTGGATCCACCGTCACGCCCCCGCTGAGCGCTTCTCCGGGGTCCACGTTCTCACGCCGCAGCCGCTGCGCATGAGCCTCTCGGACAAGACCGAGGAGGAGTTCCGCGAGTGGGTGCTCGGCCTCGCCAAGGGGGCCGTCGACGAGCTCGGGGTCGACGTCGACGTCGACGAGGTCAGCGTGATCGAGGCGGACACCGGCGAGGAGGGGCTCACGGAGGCGCTGACGGTGAAGGGCGGGTCGGCGCTGGTCATCGGCCGCAAGGCGCCGGCCTCGGACGACGACGCGGTGGTCCGCCTCGGCGCGGTCGCGCGTCGGCTCCTCCGCCAGATGCCCGCGCCGATCGCCGTCGTCCCGCCGGATCTCGACGAGGAGCTGCCGCCGGGGCCGGTGGTCCTGGCCACGGATCTCGGGCCGAGCTCGGAGGCGGCGCTCATCTTCGCCAAGCTCTTCGCGGAGACCGTCGGTCGCGAGCTCGTCGTCGTCCACGCGGTGACCGTGCAGAACACGCTCCAGGTCTACGTCGCCCCGAACGCCTGGGATCGCGCCCATCTCGAGGCCGGCGAGCGCGGCCAGGCGGAGCTCGCCACGTGGCTCGACGCCCACCAGCTGTCGGCGCGGGCGCTGGTCGTCAGCGGACCGACGGGCAACGGGATCCTCGCGGCGTGCGAGCGCGAGAACGCCTGCGTCGTGATCGCCGGGTCGCGCCGGCTGTCGCTCGTCGATCGGATCTTCAGCTCGAGCGTCGGCGGCTCGCTGGCGGCGATGGCCTCGATCCCCGTGATCATGATCCCGCCGGAGTCGCCCGCCGAGGCGTCCAAGGTCTCGTAGCGAGCGGCGCTCGGCCGCTGGCTTCGCGCCGCGCAGGTCTCACGCGGGAGGTCCGCGGGTCGACCTCGCCGTCGGCGCGTCGTCGGCGGCGCGCGTGAGGTCGGCGGACGTCGTGCGCTGCGTGTCTTCGGACACGAGACGCCGCGCGGCCCGTCGCTGCCCCGCTGCGGCGGCGCTCGGGGATCCGCGCGGGGGGCGGGCACCGCCGCGCCTTGACCTCGTGGCCTTCCTAGAGAAAGATCGCCCGCGACATGCCCACGACCGGGAAGATGATCGAGATCGCGCGCCCCGACGGCGCGACCCTGCCGGCCTATTTGGCGACCCCGGAGGGGGGCGAGCGCGCCCCCGCCATCGTCGTCATCCAGGAGTGGTGGGGCCTCAACGACCAGATGAAGAGGACCGCCGATCGTCTCGCGGCCGCCGGCTACCGGGCGCTCGTCCCCGACCTCTACCGCGGCAAGGTCGCCTCCGACGCCGACGAGGCGAACCACCTGATGGGCGACCTCGACTGGGGCGGCGCCTGCAACCAGGACATCAAGGGCGCGGTCACCTTCCTCAAGGAGGCCGGCTCGAAGGTCGCGGTGCTCGGCTTCTGCATGGGCGGAGCGCTGACGATCCTCGCCGCGGTCCACGTCCCCGAGGTCGACGCCGCCGTCTGTTTCTACGGGATCCCCCCGGCCGACGCCGCCGACCCGGCGAAGATCGCCGCGCCCTTCCTCGCCCACTTCGCGGTCCACGACGACTGGTGCACCCCGGCCGCGGTCAACGGCCTCGAGGCGACGCTCAAGGCCGCCGAGGTCCCGCACACGATCTTCCGCTACGACGCCAAGCACGCGTTCTTCAACGAGACGCGCCCCGAGGTCTACGAGCCTGAGAGCGCCGAGCTGGCCTGGAAGCGCTCGCTCGACTTCCTCGGCGCGACCCTGCGCGACGGCGCCGCGAGCTAGCGCCCGCGACTCCCCGCGAGCGAGCGGCATCGACGTCGTCGGTGCCGTTTCGCGCTCTCCTGGACCTCGGGAGGGGGGGCGGTCCAACATTGATCGGGGCGCGCCTGCGCTGCTCCCGTGCAGCGTCGGCGACTGCGCGAAGGGCCCTGCGAGTTCGGCTCGCCGCGAGCGCGCCTTCAGGCGACGACCGGCAGCCGCCGCGGGACCTCGGCCTTCGGCGTCGGCGCGAGCTCGGGCCGCGGCGCGCCGCAGGCCATCCCCTTGAGGCCGAGGGACGCGAGGAGCTCGAGGTCGTCGTCGACGGTCCGGTTCGGCGTCGTCAGGAAGTCGCCGATCATCATCCCCGAGGCGCCGGCGCTGAACATCAGCGGCAGGAGCTGGCCGAGGTGGTGGCGGCCGGCGGCGAGGAAGATGTTCTGGCGCGGCAGGGCGAGGCGGAAGGCGGCGATGATCCGCAGCATCGCCCGCGGGCTCAGGGGCTCGCGGCCGGCGAGCGGCGTGCCCTCGACGTCGACGAGGAAGTTGAGCGGGACCTCGTCGACGTCGAGCGCCCGCAGCTCGAGTGCGAGCTCGGCGCGATCCGACGGGGCCTCGCCCATGCCGAAGATCCCGCCGACGCAGGTCCGCAGTCCGAGCTCCTGGGCGTCGCGGATCGTCTGGATCCGCGCGTCGTAGGAGTGGGTGCTGACGATCTTGTCGAAGTAGGAGCGGCCGCTCTCGAGGTTGTGGTTGAGCTCGGTGAGGCCCGCCTCCTTGAGCTCGGCGAGGGCCTCGCGGCTGACGAAGCCGACCGACGCGTGGGCCTCGGTGTGGCCGGCGTCGCGGACCGCCCGGACCCCGGCGAGAACGTGCTCGAGCGCCTTCGAGCCGTCCTCGAGGCCGCGGGTCGCGGTCACCAGGCCGAGGGCCCCGGAGCCCTGGCTGCCCGCCTTCGCGCTGGCCTCGACGATCGCCTCGGGCTCGAGGAAGCGCTCGGCGCCGACGCCCGTCGAGTAGCGCCGCGACTGCGCACAGAAGCCGCAGTCCTCCGGGCAGCCGCCGCGCTTGGCGTTGACGATCGAGCACAGGTGGACCTCGTCGCCGAAGCGGGCGCGGCGGAGGCGATCGGCCGCGGCCATCAGCTCCCACAGGTCGCCCTCGCCCGCGAGGTAGCNNNGTCGAGGGCCGCCGGGTCGCCGGCGAGGATCCGATCGGCGACGTCGTGGGGCGCGGGGAGGGGGGTGCGCGAGGTGCTCGCCATGGGCCGGCTTATACCCAACGACGCGGGCGGGTGACAGCGCTCGCGTGCTCACGCGGCGCGGCCCTTGGCGCCGCAATCTCCGGCGCGGCCTGGGCCCTCGGCGTCGGGCCGCCGCCCGTGCGAACGCGCGTCCGCGCGGCGTTTGCGAGCGCGCGACGCCTC
>JAGQIT010000933.1 GCA_020431135.1 Myxococcales bacterium
CGCGGCTCTCGCCGTCGGCGGCGACGCAGCGGCCGTCGCCGCAGCGATCTGCGACCGGCGCGGGCGCCGAGACCGACGGCGGCTCCTCCGCAGGGCGCCCGGAGGTCGCCGTCGGGCCGCGGAGCTTCGGGATGCAGCGCCCGTCCGCCGTGCATCGGGCGCAGTGCGCGGGGCACTGCGGCGGCGGCTCGAGCACCTCGGGCGAGGTCGTGACCTCCTCGGCGGCGGTCGTCTCCTCCTCGACCGCCGCAGGGCTCACGAGGCGGGGCTCGCCGCAGTCCTCGACGCAGCGGTTCGCGCCGGTCTCTCCCGCCTCACAGCGGCCGTTGCCGCACCACTGACGGCGACAGCGCGGGGTGTCGAGCTCACCGCGGAGGCGATCGATGCTCTGCTCGAGGTCGCGGAGCTCGCCCTCGCCGAGGCGCTCGAACTTCGCCCAACGCACGCGGCGGTTGCAGTCGAGGACGAGGGTCACGGGCAGCTCATCGAAGAAGAGCGGCTGCTGCTCACCGCCGCCGCGGAGCGCCTGGAGGAGGGGCGCGTCCTGGCCGCGATCGGCGAGGCGCAGGAGCCCCTCCGGGAGCATCGGCGCCCACGAGGCGTAGGCGTCCCTCGGCGTGCTGTGATCCTGGACCTGGACGGCGGCGAAGCGGACGCGCTCGCCCCAGTCGCCGGCCCGCGCGGCGAAGAGCGCCTTGAAGTCCGGCATCTCGTCCTTGCAGGCGGTGCACCAGACGGCCCAGAGGTTGACGACGTGGATCGTGTCGGGCGCGAGGAGCGACGGATCGCCGGCCCGTACGCTGCGGATCCCCCCGTCGGCCTCGACCTCTTGGAGAGGGACGCGCATCGCCGCGGAGACGTCGATCCCCTCGTCGCCGAGGTACGGTCGCTCGCGCTGGACGCGGTCCTGCGGGGGAGCGGGCGGGCGCTCCTCGGGCGCTGCGACCTCTACGGGCGCGACCGCGATGGCGCAGCTCGCCGCGCGCAAATCGAGGGCCCGTGCTTCGGCCTCGAGGCCCGTGATCTGCCGCCAGATCAGCAGCGACAGCACCGCCGCGATCCCAGCGACGACGAGGCTGAGGCCTGTGCTCATGACCAGGCGCTGGGCCTCGCGGTCGCCCGCCCGCGCCGGGCCCCTCATGACGGGCTCTCCCCCGCGGCGAGCGAACCGGCCTCGGCGCAGCACGGGCAGCGCGCGGCCGCCAGCGCGGCGGCGTCGCGGACGTTGACGAGGCGCCAGGCGAGGAGCGCGGCGACGACGACGCTGACCGCGGCGATCACCGCGGCCGCCAGGGCCACGCGGCGGAGGAGGCCGAGCGCCGCCGTGTCCTCACGCGCTCCGAAGCCCAGGCCGCGCCCGCTAGTCATCGCGGGGATCCCCCTGGAAGCTCGCAAGCTCCGCCGGATCCCACTCGGTGCCGTCGCAGGGGATCGGGATCACGAGGACGACGCGGTTGATCGTCCCGTAGAGCCAGCGCCAGTCCTCGAGGTGCCGCGGATCGAGCTCGCGGCCGAGGAGCGCGGTCAGGCGGGCGTCGTCGCTCGCGCTCGAGGTGATCGAGGCGCGCGCGTAGAAGTTTCGGTAGCGCGATGGGGTCAGCGGGTTCTCGCTGGCCAAGCTCCACGCCCGCAGCGGGACCTCCGGCGCCGTGCCCTCGGCGCCCTCGCGGAGCACCTCGCGGATCATCCCGGTGACCGCGTCGATGCGCCGGAGCGCGAGCTCGTAGTTCGCCTCGGGGTCGCCGTCGGGGCTCGAGCGGCCGATGATCAGCACCTGCTTGGCGCCGGCGAGGGCGTCGCGCTGGGCACGGAGCGCCGCCACGTAGTGCTCGCGCGGCGCCCCGGTGATCCCCCCCAAGCCCCGCGGCGCGCCCGGGGCGAAGTGGACCGACACGCGATCCGGGAAGGCCGCGAGGATCGCGTCGAGCCGCTCCGGGTCGATCGCCAGCTTCTTCCAGTCGTCGGCCGAGCACGACAGCGTCGACAGGATCGCCTCGCGGTCGTCACCGGCGCGGTTGCACTCGCGCGCGAGGTAGGTCATCGCCTCGTGGACGGTCGGCTGGAGGCAGACCTCGCTCGGCGGCGGCGGCTCGCGGCGACAGCGGTGGAGGTAGCAGACGAGCTCGCCCTCGCACTCGCAGGCGTCGCAGGCCTCGCCCTCGCCGCAGGTCCGCGGCGGCACGTCCTGCTCGCACAGGCCGCCGATACACACCTGTCCTACGGGACATTGCTCGGCGGCGAAGGAGCTCGAGTCACAGGGGCGCGGCGGCGCGGCGGCGCGGATGGGCCCGCGCTCGATCCGCGGCGCAGGCTCACCGGCGGACGGCAGCTCTGGCGCCGGCTTGATGAACGCGACATAGGCGACCAAGGCGACCACCAGGCCCATCAGGGCCGTGAGTCCGAGGAGGATCTTCGCGGTCTGCTCGCCGGTCATCGTCAGTGCCTCGGGGCTCCATCCGTGGGTCGCGCGGGCGTCGGCGTCGGCGCGTCCGCAGGGCGGCGGACGCTGGTGATCTTGCGCTCGCGCAGCGCCGCCGAGAGGTGCCCGCGGAAGACCTCGACGCGGGCCGGATCGAGGCGCTGCTCGGCGACGCCGACGAAGTAGCCGTGGGGGACCTCCGCGGCGCCGTGGCGGGCGGCGAAGGCCGCGTGGGCGGCGAGGCGCCCGTGGATCGCCCGGTTGCTCGTGATGCAGCGCAGCAGCGGATCGCCGGGCTGCTCGGCGTCGACGCGCAGGCCGAGGGTGCTCGCCGCCTCGAGGATCGTCGCCGTCTCGAGGGCCCCGGTGGCGCCGCGCCGGCGGTCGAAGAGCTCGCCCGCCATGCGGATCCCTGCGCCGGGGGCGAGGAGCTCGACGCACTCGATCGCCGCCGCGCTCAGGCACGGCGCTTCGTCGATCCGCAGCGCCGCCTGCGGGCCGTCGCCGGCGAAGCAGCCGCCGTCGACCTGCGGCGCGTGGTAGAGGCGGAGCTGGAGCGCCCCGGCGAGCTTCGGATCGCGCATCGCGGCGGTGAGCGCCCGGAACTCGTCGCGGGACGGCGCGCTGTCGACGTCGACGAAGTAGGCGGCGACGACCTCGGGTTCATCTGCCCCAAAGGCCACCCCTGCGGCGGGGAGCTCGAGGAGCGCGGGGCGCTCCGGCGCGACGACGACCGCGGCGCCGCGGTCGACCTGGTAGAGGAGGGC
>JAGQIT010000934.1 GCA_020431135.1 Myxococcales bacterium
CGCCGCGAAGTGGCGATCGACGAGCTCGCCGCCGGCGACGCGGTCGCCCGCGCGCCAGGCCTCGAGGAGCTCCTCGTCGCTGCGCATGGGCGGATCATAGCGCCTCCGCGGGGCGCTGCGCCGCCCGTGTCTGCGGCCCCGTCACAGCGCCGCGGCGTGCGTGTCGCGGCCCGCAAGCGCCGGCGAGCGAGCGCGCCGAAGGGCCTCTTCAGGGCTCGTCGGCGCCTCCTCGCGCGCGCTCGTCCTCGTCTACTGCCGGAGGATCGTGAAGTCGGTGCGGCGGTTATTCGCCCGGCCCCCGGCCGTCGCGTTGCTGTCGATCGGCTCGGTCGAGCCGGCGCTCCGCGTGGTGATCTGCGCCGGGTCGACGCCGTGGACGTCGATCAGGTAGGCGCGGACGATCTCGGCGCGGGCGAGGGCGATGGCCTCGCGCTCCCCCTCGCTCTTGCCCTCGCGGTCGTCGGTGTGGCCGTTCACCTCGACGAGGAGGGTCGGGAACTCGTGGAAGAGCTGGGCCGCGCGATCGATCACCGGCGTCGCGGCGGCCGGGAGAACGCTCGCCTGCTTGACCCGCCGCGAGCCGCTCCACTCGGGGTAGCGGGCGGCGACGCGATCGAGCACTGCGTTCGCGCTGCGCGTGGTCGCGGGGCGGCGGCGGGCGTCGAGGCGCGCCTTCAGGCCCGCGGTCGCGCGGACGAGGCCGACGAACTCCTGGCGATCGCCGTGCGGATCGAGCCCCTTGGCGCCGGCCGCCAGCGCCTCGATCTCGGCGAGGGTGAGGGACTCGCTGCCCGGCGACGCGCGCAGGACCATCGCCAGCTCGGCGACCGCGGCGGCGAAGCGGAAGTCGGCGGAGGCGCGGGCGAGGGGCGTCGGCGCGCCGCGGACGGCGAAGGAGCGCAGCCAGCTCTGGCCGCCCTTCGCCGGCTTTGAGCGGACCTTGACGAACATCAGCTCGTCGCTGTGCGCGCGCTTCGTCGCCGGCGTCCGCTGGTAGCGGCGCTCGCCGGTGCGCGCGGCGATCTTCGTCGGCGCGTCGACGGGGATCAGCTCGTAGAGCGCCGTCACCGTGTGCCCGGCCCCGAGCTCGCCGGCGTCCTTGGTGTCGTCGTCGAAGTCCTGATCGGCGAGCTGGCGGTTCTCGTAGCCGATCTGGCGGTAGCCCTTGATCCGCGCCGGGTTGAACTCGACCTGGAGCTTGACGTCGCGGGCGATGGTCACGAGCGTCGACCCGGCCTCGCGGACGAGCACCTTCTCGGCCTCGGCGAGCGAGTCGATGTAGGCGTAGTTGCCGTCGCCCTTGTCGGCGAGCTGCTCCATCATCGCGTCGCTGTAGTTGCCGGTGCCGAAGCCGAGGGTGGTCAGGAAGACCCCGGACTTGCGCTTGTTCTCGATCAGGCGGGTGAGCTCGCCGACGCTGCTCGGGCCGACGTTGAAGTCGCCGTCGGAGGCGAGGATCACCCGGTTAACCGCGTCCTTGCGGAACGAGCGCTGCGCGAGGCGGTAGGCGAGCTCGATGCCGGCGCCGCCGGCCGTCGACCCGCCGGCCTCGAGGCGCTCCAGGGCCGCGCGGATCGTCCGCTTGTCGGCGCCCGAGGTCGGCGGCAGGACGACCCCCGCGGCGCCGGCGTAGACGACGATCGCCACGCGATCCTTGGCCGTCAGGGCGTCTGTGAGGCGCAGCAGCCCCTGCTTGAGGAGCGGCAGCTTGTCGTGGCTGGCCATCGACCCCGAGACGTCGACGAGGAAGACGA
>JAGQIT010000935.1:0-1051 GCA_020431135.1 Myxococcales bacterium
CGTGTGGCCGACGAGGCTGCGGACGTGGACGTCGATCACGAGCTGGTCGCCGGCGCGCGCGGTCGCGGCGGAGACCTCGGCGGTTCTCTCCTCGAGCTGCGCGCGGGCGGCCGCGGCGGTGGCCTCGAGGGCGGCGGCGCTCGCCCGCGGTCGTAGCTCGTCGGCGTTGTCGCGGAGGATAAGCGGCATGATCGCGTTGCCGCCGACCATCGTGTGCCGGCCGAAGGGGGCGCGCGGCTTCACCGGCGGGAAGTCGCCGCCCGGCGGCCGGCGGGCGATCCTAGTCGTGATCGCCGCGCCACCGACGCTGGTCTTTGGGACATGGCAGTCCTGGCAGCTCGCGGCGTCGGGACCGGGGCTCCCGTCGGTCTCGGTGGTGTAGGCCGAGGCGCGCCACTCGAGGTAGGGGCCCTGCTCGACGAGCCTGTGCCCGCTCGGCGCGCCCGCGGGCGTGAGCGCGTCGGTGACGAGCGTGTGGCAGCTCCCGCAGTGCGCTGAGTCGAGGAGCTGCGCCCCCTCGGTCGGCGTGAAGCCGGTGTGGCGCTTCATCGGCATCGTGAACGGGCTCGCGTGCGGCCCGTAGAGCTCGCCGCGCGGCTCGATGACGTAGTGACCGGAGTAGCTCGCGGGGGTGCCGAGGCCGTCTGCCTGGATCTGGTGACATGCGGCGCAGGCGACCCCGTCGAGGCCGAAGCTCGCGCGCTCGTCCCCGGCGAAGAGCCAGTCGAGCGCGGGTCCGCCGGCGCCGTGAAACGACCCGTCGATCGCGGCCATCGGCGTATGACAGCGCATGCACTCGCCCTCGATCGCCGCCTTCGCGCTGGGGAAGGTCGCCGTCTCGGCCGCGACCATCGCCCACCAGAAGGGATCGCGGGCGGAGTTCGCCATCATCGAGCCCTGCCAGAGGTCATACGGGGCGATCGCGCGGCCCTCGGCGTCGCGCATCGCCGTCGCGCTCGCCTCGTTGGAGTGGCACTGGCTGCAGACGAGCGAGGTCGCGAAGTGGCCGTCGTTGGCCGACGTGAGCGCGGGGAGGTCGAGGCGAGCGTCA
>JAGQIT010000935.1:1108-7080 GCA_020431135.1 Myxococcales bacterium
CCGTGGCTGTCCCTTTGGTCATGACGGCGGTCGTCGTCGACGCTCCCCCGCAGCGGCACCCCGCGGCGAGGCACACGGACGCGGAGAGCGCGATGAGCGACGACCTTCGCATCCGCGCAATGTAGTGGTTCGGACGCGGGCGGCGCAGCGGCAGCGACAGGGGGTCGCATCGGGTGAGGAGGTCGTCGCGCTCGCTCGGCGCGAGCGCGCGCGCATGGCCCATCGTAGCGCGGCGGCCTGTCCTAGAGGGTGGACGCGGGCGCCGCCCCGGGCGCCGCTCACTTCTTCGGCGGCGGCAGCATCAGGCTGACGACGATCGAGCCGACGAGGAGCACGGCGACGCCGCCGAGGGACCAGCCGATCGGGATGTGATACGCCGGCAGCCACGAGCCAAAGCCCTCGGCGAGGAGCATCTTCACGCCGACGAAGCTCAGGACCAGGCCGAGCCCGTACTTCAGGTAGTAGAAGCGGTCGATGATGTTCTCCAGGAGGAAGAACATCGCCCGCAGGCCCATCACCGCGCAGACGTTGCTCGTGAAGACGATGAAGGGGTCGGTCGAGATCCCGAAGATCGCCGGGATCGAGTCGAGGGCGAACATCACGTCCGCGGTCTCGACCATCAGCAGGGTGACGAAGAGGGTGGTGACGAAGAGCTTGCCCTGGCGGTGGACGAAGAAGCGCGGGCCCTCATACTCGCGGGTGACGCGGAACCACTTCTCGACGGTCTTCTTGACCCAGTTGTCCTCGGCGACCGCGCCGGCCTCCTCCTCGTCGTCGCCGTCGTCGACGAAGAGCAGGCGGATCCCCGTGTAGAGGAGGAAGCCGCCGAAGAGGTAGATCGTCCAGGTGAAGAGCTCGATGAGCGCGAGGCCGGCGATGATGAAGATCGCCCGCAGGACGAGCGCCCCGAGGATGCCGGCGAAGAGCACGCGGTGGAGGTGCTCCGGCGGGATCTTCATGTACCGGAAGAGGACGATGAAGACGAAGATGTTGTCGACGCTCAGCGCCTTCTCGATGAGGTAGGCGCTGAGGAATTGGAGGCCGGCCGCGTCGCCGAAGCTCTGCCAGACGTAGGCGTTGAAGCAGAGGCTGAGAACGACCCAGATGACCGACCAGACCGCCGCCTCCCGCATCGACACCCGATGGGCTTGGCGGTGGAAGAGGCCGAGGTCGAGGGCCAGCAGGAAGAGGATGCCGGCGAGGAAGAGGCCCCAGGTCAGGGGCGAACCGACGGAGTCGAACAAATTGGGCGCCTACACGCTACTTGGTGATGTTCTGGATGTTGTCGGCCTTGACTCGGAGAATAAGCTTCCGCGGCTTGGATTCAGCATCGTAGCGGAGATCGACGAGGGTGCCAGAGAACTCGACCGGCCCGTGCGGGGTGAGCTTCTTCCCGAGCTCCGTGCTCGTGAAGATCTGGTAGTCGATCGTGATCTCGAAGAGCACCGGGTCGGGGACGCTCGCCATCACCTCGTAGTCGCCGTACTGCGAGTCCTCGACGGTCTCGGCGAGGCCGTTGCCGCTCTGGACGAGCGCCTGGCCGCGGAACGAGCCCTCAGCGGCCTTGAGGTCGTCGACGAACTTGTCGCGCTCCTTCACGCCCATCGAGTTGAACTCGTTGAGGTGCTCCTTGTTGAAGGTCAGATCGGCCTCCACGGGGTTGTATCCCGGGGGGAGCTTGAGGAACTCGGGTTCCTTGCTCTTGTCGACGCACGCAGGGGTGAGCGCCAGGGCCGCCGCGATCATCAGGAGGGAGAGGGCGCGAGACATGGGGGGGACGCTAGCACGCCTCGGCCGGCGGGGGCAGATCAGGCGGGCGGCGGGGTGATGAGCGCGTCGGCGCCGAGCGCCGCGGCGAGGGCGTCTCGGGCGGCGCGCGCCTGGGCGATCGCGTCGCCGCGGGCCTCGAAGGTGATACGGACGACGCAGCGCAGGCGACCGTCCTCGTCCGCGGTCCAGCGCGGATATGAGCCGATTTCGACCTCGCGGAAGCCGGCGACGACGCGATCGAGGGACGCGGCGAGGTCGCTCTCGTCGAGGCTCGTGTGGAGCACCTCGAGGGCCCAGCCGCCGCCGTCAGGCAGCTCACCGGGGATCCCCTCGAGGGCCTCGATCTTCGCCCGGCACAGCTCCGGGATCCCCGGGAGGATGTAGATCCGCGCCTCGTGAGGGATCGCCCGCAGGCCCTGGCCGGGGCTCTCGAGGTCGAGGCGGAGCACCGGCCAGCCGCGCTCAGCGCGGAGCACCGTGCCGTCCGGGACGTCGGCCATCGACAGCGCCTCCGGGGTGATCGTAGCGCCGAAGTGGTCGCGGAGGATCGCCTCCATCGCTTGGTTGCGGACCAGCGTCCGGCCCGTCGCCCGCGCCAGCGCCTCGAGGGTGACGTCGTCGTGCGTGGGCCCGACGCCGCCGGAGGTGAAGACCAGCGGCGTGCGCTGGAGGAGGCGCAGGAGCGCGTCACCGATGTCGGCGAGCTCGTCGGCGACGGTGACCATCTCGATCAGGCGGATCCCTCGGCGACGGAGGACGGTCGCCAAGAAGTGACCGTTCTGATCGCGGATCTTGCCGGAGAGGAGCTCGTTGCCGATGAGGAGGATCGCGGCGGTGGGGACCATAGGCCGCGGCAAGAGTAGCAAGCCAGGCGGCGGCGGGTCGTCCGGGCGTGGGATGAGGCGCCCGCGCCGTCCTCGCGGCGGCGCGCGCTCCGGCTTGACGGCGCCCGCCCTCGGGAGTAGTCACGCGGGGGCCGCAGCGCGCGGTCCGGAGCCTCGCAGTCGTGGCAGGAGCTGGTCCAGCGGAGCCCTTCGGGGTCGCCCTTCGGCGGCCGGGCGCGGATCTCTGCGGCGTCGATGATCTGAGCGACGTCGAGATCGCCGATCTCCTGCGCCGCGCGCTGGCGATCGCCGACCTCCCGCACCGCGCCGATCCGCTCCGCGGGATCCTCCGCGGCCTCCACGTTCTCGGCGCCTTCGCCGAGCCGAGCACGCGCACGCGGATGAGCTTTGAGGTCGCGGCCTGCCGCCTCGGCGCCGACTTCTCGGCCTTCGACGGCGGCCCGTCGACGTCGGCGACCAAGGGCGAGACGGCGCTCGACGCCCTGCGCAACCTCGACGCCATGGGCTTCGCGGCGATCATCGTCCGCGCCCGCGAGGACGGCTGGCCGCAGCGCCTGACGGGGGCCCTCACGGCGCGGGTGATCAACGCCGGCGACGGCAAGACCGAGCACCCGACGCAGGCGCTCCTCGACGCGGCGACGATCCTCGAGGCCTGCGGGCGCGCGCCGACGCTGGGCCCCGAGGCGCTCGCCGGCGTCCGCGTGGCGATCTGCGGCGACATCCGTCACAGCCGCGTCGCCGGCTCGAACCTGCGGCTGCTGCCGCGCCTCGGCGCGTCCGTCGTCGTCGCCGGTCCGGCGGGGCTCGTCGACGCGCGGTCGCTCCCGGAGGGGGTCGAGGTCGCCGACAGCCTCGACGCGGCGATCGCCGGCGCCGACGCGATCATGATGTTGAGGATCCAGCGCGAGCGCCTGCCCGCTGCCCTCGAGATCCCGGACGACGCGAGCTACCACGCGCGCTGGGGGCTCACCGAGGCCCGCCTCGCCCGCGCGGCCGCGGACGCCGTGGTCCTCCACCCGGGGCCGATGAACCGCGGCGTCGAGATCGCCGACGCGGTCGCCGACGGCCCGCGCTCGCGGATCCTCCGCCAGGTCCGGCTCGGCGTCGCCGTCCGCATGGCGGTGCTCGCCCGCGCCTGCGGGCGCCTCGATCTCTTGCCCGGGGGGCTGGGCTGATGGCCGCCCCGGTGAACCTCGACCGGTCCGCGCGCGGGCCGTGGTGTGGGTGTGGTGCAGCATGAGCAGCGATCGACGTTCCTCTCTCCTCGCGGCGATGGCCGCGGACGATCCCCGCTTCCACGGCGTCGGCGCCCTGGTCCTCGCCGACGGCCGGGTCTTCCGCGGCCTCGGCTTCGGCGCCAAGAAGACCGTCGTCGGCGAGGTCGTCTTCAACACCTCGCTCAGCGGCTACCAGGAGATCCTCAGCGATCCCTCCTACCGCGGCCAGCTCGTCTGCCTGACGGCGACCGAGATCGGCAACGTCGGCACCAACGCTGAAGACGACGAGTCGCGGGGCTGGGGCGCCGAGGGGCTGCTCGTCCGCGGCCTGTCGCCGGTGGTCTCGAACTACCGCAGCGAGCGCTCGCTGCCGGCGTACCTCGAGGCTCGCGGCATCCCCGGCCTCGCCGAGTTCGACACCCGCGCCCTGACCCGGCGCCTGCGCGAAGGCGGCGCCTGCATGGCCGCGCTGTCGAGCGAGACCGACGACATCGACGAGCTCCTCGCGCTCGCCCGCGCGGCCGCGCCGATGGAGGGGCAGGGGCTCGCTACAGAGGTCAGCGCCGCCGAGCCCTACACCTGGGATCGCCCGAGCTGGTCGCCGGCCGACGCCCCGCGCGAGCCGCTGGCGATCGACGTCCACGTCGTCGTCGTCGACTTCGGGGTCAAGCTCAACATCCTCCGCCGCCTGCGCGACGAGGGCGCGAAGGTGACGGTCGTCCCCGGGGACACGCGCGCCGAGGCGATCCTCGCGCTGCGCCCGGACGGCGTGCTCCTGAGCAACGGCCCCGGCGATCCGGCGGCCCTGACCGGGGCGATCGCCAACCTCCGCGAGCTCCTGGGCAAGGCGCCGGCGCTGCCGATCTTCGGGATCTGCCTCGGCCACCAGGTCCTCGCGCTCGCCCTCGGCGGCCAGACCTACAAGCTGAAGTTCGGCCACCACGGCGGCAACCACCCGATCGCCCGCGGCGAGCGCGTCCTCATCACCTCGCAAAACCACGGCTTCGCCGTCGACCTCGAGTCGCTCGGCGAGCGCGCGGCCCTCACGGACGTGAACCTCTTCGATCGGACGGTCGCCGGGATCCGCCTCACGGATCGGCCGATCGCCAGCGTCCAGTACCACCCCGAGGCGTCGCCCGGCCCGCACGACGGCGCCCCGCTGCTCACCGAGTTCGTCGCCCAGGTCCGCGAGCGCGTCGCCCCGCGATGAGCGATCCCGCCGGGCTGCCGCTCGCCGCCGGGCGCGAGGCCTGGCCCTGGGAGCACGAGCTCGATCGCCTCGGCGAGGCGGTCTTCGGCGGCGTCCGGGGCCGTCGGCGCGCCGAGCCGCTCCTCGAGGCGATCGATCGGATCGTCGGCGGCCTCAGCCTCGGCGACGAGCCCTACGAGATCCTCCAGGGTCACCGCGTCGACTGGGCGCTCTGCGAGATGCTCGCGCCGGGCGGCGGTCCGGGCGAGACCTGGGCCTGGCGGGCGGCTCGCGGCCTCCTCCCCGAGGTCGCCCCGTCGCCGATCGTCGACGCGCTGGCGACCTCGGTGGTCGGCCTCTTCGAGGTCTGGCGGGCGCGCGGCGACCTCGTCCTCCGCGAGCGGTTTTCGGGGATCGTCACCCACCTCGCGCCGACGCCGGCCCAGCGCGCCCTCGAGGTCGAGGGCGAGGTCGGCCTGTGGGAGGCGCGGGTCGTGCTCCTCGCCGACGGCGCCCACCTGTGCCGGCGGCCGCTCGCCTACCCGGCGGAGATCCTGCCGTGGCTCGAGCGGGCGACGGAGCAGCGCTGGGGCGGCGAGATGGCCGTGGACCTCCTCGACCTCCGGGCGATGCGCCTGCGCTGGCGACGATCGGGCGGCAGCCCGCGGGCGTTCTTCCACGGCTACGGCGGCTAATGGACATGTTCTTCAGGACATGTCTTGATTTCAGCGGGGGCGTCGCGCGCGATCAGTCGCCGTCGTCTGCGTCGGCGGCCGCAGGCGCCGCCGCGCCGGTCGTCGTCACTGGCGCGTCCTCAGGGAGCAGCGCCGGATAGGCGTAGGCCGGGGCGCCGAGCACGAGGAGCGGATCGATCGACGTCTCGCCGATCTTCACCGTGAGGTGGAGATGCGGCGCCTGCGAGCGCCCGGTGTTGCCGACGAGGCCGATCGC
>JAGQIT010000936.1:0-4452 GCA_020431135.1 Myxococcales bacterium
CTCGAGGGCGCCCCGCGGCCGCTGAACTTCCTCAGCCCGGCGGAGCTGCGGGCGCGGATCGTCGCCAGCGAGGCGCTGCCGGGCGTGCGCTTCGACTGAGCGCGCGCGTGCAGTTGCTGCGCTGGGCGCCGGCCGGCGCCGCGTGCTGCAATCTAGCGATGCGCGGCGAGGTCATCGGCGGTCGGCGATTCGTCGCCGGCGCGGCCACAGGGTTGTTGATCGCCTGCGCGAACCAGGCTGCGCCCGCGGATGACGCGAGCGCGAGCGCGGCGGCGACGGGCGCGGCGGCGACGAGCGAGGCGACGACGGGCGAGACGGGCACGTCTGGAGGGACCTCCGAGGCCTGCCCTGTCGACGTCGACGCGCTGACGACGGGCAAGCACACGACGGTCGAGACGACCGGCTGCTCCGCGATCGACTGCGCGCCGGCGGCGATCCTCGGGCCGGACTGCCCGGCGACGTGGTCAGGCGGAAACATCGTGGGGGACACCGAGTTAGGGTGCTTCCACGGGGCGAAGGCGCTCTTCGCCTACACGGGCTGCGGTGGGCCGTCGTACCTGACGCTGTATGTCTTCGACGCGTCGGTGAGCGATGAGGTGGCGACGTCCGACGGCGGATTCCGTCTGCGGGTCCTGACGGGGAGCAACTTCTCCGAAGGATGGTTGGGCGAGTTCCTGGGGGCCGGGACCTTCGACCCTGACGCGACGATCGGCGACGGCGGCGACATCGGGATCTGGATGGTCGTCGACGAGGCGGCGGGACACTGGGGCGACTTCGACCCGAATGATCCGCCGCGGCTGCGCGGCTGGCTCAAGTCGGAGGTCCTCGGCCTTGAGCTCTACGGGACCTTTGATGCGGCGTACTGCGGCCTGCTGAACCGCGACTTCTGCCCGGACTAGCGGGCCCTCCGAGCAGCCGCGCCCGTGCAGTTGCTGCGCTGGTCCGAGCGCGCTGGAGCTGCTCTCATGGGACGGGATGCGGGAGTCATGGACCTGCGGCGTCGTCGCTGCCGCATGCGCGGCGCTCGTCGGCTGTACGAGCGCGCCGCCGGCCGGTGACGGCGACACGGGCGCGACAGGGGGCTCGACGACGACGGGGGGCTCGACCGCGACGACCGACGCCTGCGACGTCGACCCCGGGCCGGTGACGTCGGGGACGGCCGCGCCCGAGACCACTGGCTGCGTCGGCGAGGGAGAGTGCGAGTTCCCGCCGGCGCTCTTCGGCGCGGGGTGTCCGGCGGAGTGGGCAGGCGCGGACGTCGTCGGGGAGGTCGCGAACACCTGCTTCCACGGGACGACCGCCCTCTTCGGCTACAAGGGCTGCGGCGAGCCGTGGGGCATGGAGATCCATCTCTTCCACGAGTCCACGGACTACGCGAGCGCGACGGACGACTGGGGCTTTCAGCTCGTCATCGAGAACAACGACGACTTCAGCCTCAGCGGCTGGTACGGCGAGCTCCACGGCGCGAGGGTCTGGACCGGGGACACGTACCTCGGCTCGCTGCACCCGCGGATCGTCGTCGCCGGGAGGGCCGGAAACTGGCAGTCCTACGATCCGCTCGACCCGCCGCGCCTCCTCGGCTGGATCGAAGGCGACCCGGAGTCAGGGCTCCACGGCCCCTTTGACGCCGCGCTCTGCGACGCTTTCATCAACTTGGGCTTCTGCCCGGACTAGTCCGCTCCTGGCAGATCGTCCCGCTCAGCCCCGCGGCGGTCGCCAGCCCTCGAGTACCCACTCGAGCATCTCGAGGCGGTCCTGCCCCCAGAGGACGATCGGCTCGCCGCCGGCCGCCGGCGTGACGACCATCGACGGCACGCCGCAGCAGCCGGCGAGCTCGGCGGCCGCGGTGTTCTCGCGCAGCGCCTCCTTGATCGTCGGCGAGCTCGCCTCCTCGAGGACGGCGACCGGGTCGCGCTTGTTCTCGGCGATGATCCGCGCGAGCACCTGCGGCTCGTCGATCGCCTGGTCCTTCGACCAGGCGGCCTCGTAGAGCGCCGACGTCAGCTCGGGGGCGACGAGGGCGACGCGCAGCGGCGCGACCGTGCGGATCGGGAAGTGGCTCGGGAAGCGGAAGGGCACCCGCCAAAACGCCGCCCAGTCGTCGAGGTCGCGGCGGACGTAGGCCTGCTTGGCCGCGTTCATCCCGAGGAGCGGGACGTCGGCGGTGCCGAGCTCGCGGAAGAGGGCGCCGAGGAGGATCGGCCGCCAGCGCAGCGTCGCGCCGTAGGCCGCGGCGACGCGGGCGATCTGTGTCGACGCGAGGTAGGAGAAGGGGCTGGCGAAGTCGTGGAAGAAGTCGATCGTCGCGCCGCTCGCGGCCGCGGGCGGCGCGTCGGCAGGGCGCTCGCCGGGGCGGCGCGGGCGGCCGCCGAGCGCCTCCTCGACGAGGCAGAGGCGGTCGGCGCCCCACCAGATCGTCTCCCCGTCGAGGGCGATCGTCGGCACCCCGAAGGCGCCGAGGCGGGCGGCCTCGGCGGTCGTCGAGAAGAGCCCCTCGCGCGCCGCTTGGCTGTCGATCACCGCCGGGTCGACGCCGTGCTCGCGGGCGATCGCGTCGACGACCGCGCGGTCGCTGACGTCGCGCCCCTCCGCCCAGTAGGCCCGGTAGAGCGCGGCCGCGAGGGCGCGGCGCTGCGGCCCGTCGCCGACGCCGACGAGGAGGCGCATCGCCGCGACGGTGCGCCGCGGGTGATCGGCGGGCATCGTCAGAGGCACGCCCCAGCGGTCGGCCCAGCGCTGCATGTCGAGGAGGTTGAGCCGCGCTCGCGGGGCGCTCATCGCCGTCGCCGGGAGCTGCGGCGCGCCGATCTCACGAAAGAGGCCGCCGAGGAGGATCGGCCGCCAGGCCACAGTCGCCCCGTGGGCGGCGGCCAGCGCCTCGATCCGCGTCGACGCCAGGTAGGCGTAGGGGCAGACGACATCGAAGTAGAAGCGGAGCTCCGGCACGGCGCGAGTATGTAATTTCGCCGGCTGTGGTTCTAGCGAGCTGAGGCGAAAGTCGCGGGTCTCCTCGCCGCGCGCGTCGACGCTGACGTCATCGGTGCCGCAGATCGCCGACGGCGCGACCTCTCACGCGAGGACGCGCCTCATCGCGTCGCAGGCCGCGCTCTGTCGCGGGACGCGTGCGTTGAGCGTCTCGCCGCGCGTCGCGTTCGCCGGCCCCGCAGGCGGCGCGCACCGGCGCCGCGACGCCGCGAAGGATGTGCGCTCGTCTCCGTGATCGCGAGCGCGATCTCTGCGCAGCCGGGCTTGCTCGGCCTCGGCGGCTCTGCGACGATCGCCGCGGCGCTCGCACGGCGCCTGGAGGTCGGGATGACGATGACATCGACGGGGCGCGCGAGGATCGCGTGGGTTGTCTGGGGCGCGGCGGCGACGCTCGCCTGCAGCGGCGGCGACGGGGAGACGGAGACGGCGAGCGGCTCGGCGACGGCGACGGCGACGGCCGGGACCGCGACGACCACCGCGACCGCGACGGGCACGTCGACGACCGGCGACAGCGACGGCAGCGGCAGCGCCTCCGACTCGAGCTCGGGCGGGACGACCACCACGGGGACCGGCACAGGCTCGACCACCGAGGCGCCGACCACCGGCGAGACGACGGGCGAGACGACGGGCGAGACCACCGGCGGCGGCGCGACGCAGTGCAGCCCCGACCTCCACCAGGTGCTCGACGACCAGGGCGCCGTCGTGATGACCTGTCCTCCGGAGCAGGGATGCGCGGAGGGGGCGTGCGTGGCGGCCTGCGACGCCGCGGCGGAGGCCGCCGCGAACTTCGGCTGCACCTTCGTCGTGCCGACGCCGCCCGCCTACCCGCCGGCGCTGCCGCCCTGCTTCGCCGCCTTCCTCACCAACACCTGGGGGCACCCGGCGCCGATCACCGTCAGCCGCGGCGGCGAGGTGCTGGACATCAGCGGCGCCGCGCGGCTGGTCACGCCCGGGCTCGAGCCCAAGGACTGGCCGCCGCTCCCCGCCGAGGGGATCCCGGCCGACGCGGTCGCCGTCGTCTTCCTGTCGAGCGATCCCAACGCGGTGATGCCCGAGACCCAGGTGCCGCTGACCTGCCCGGTGCCGGACGCCGTCGGCGCGGACACGGTGATCGCCGGCTCCGGCCGCGGCGACGCCTTCGTCATCGACGCCGAGATCCCGGTGACCGCCTACGACATCCTCCCCTTCGGCGGCGCGCCGTCGCACTTCCCGAGCGCCGAGCTCCTCTTCCCGGCGAGCGTCTGGGGGACCAACTACGCGGCGATCGCCCCGCCGGCCGGGACCTACGCGAGCCCGGGGCCGCTGTGGCTGCAGATCGTCGGCCTCGAGGAGCAGACGACGATCGAGCTCTACCCGACGGCCGACCTGCTCCAAGGGCAAGGTCTATTAGGGGCGGCGAAGGGCCAGCTCGGCGTCTTCACGGTCGGCGCCGGCGAGGTTCTCCAGTGGGAGCTGCCGAAGGACGGC
>JAGQIT010000936.1:4533-17564 GCA_020431135.1 Myxococcales bacterium
CCCGGCGGCGAGTCGACGCACCAGCAGAACATCGCCATCGACGCGCTCGGCTTCGCCTACGTCGCCGCGCCCTACGAGACCCGGCGCAAGGACCTCGCGCCGGAGGAGGTCGACTACCGCTTCGTCGGCGTCGTCGACGGCACGACGCTGAGCTACGACCCGCCGCAGCCGGGGGCGCCGACGACCCTCGCCAAGGGGGAGGTCGTCGACTTCGCCAGCGCCGATCCCTTCCTCGTGCGCGCGCAGGACGACCAGCACCCCTTCGCCCTCGCCCAGCTCATGGACACGGCCAACCTCCCGGGCGGCACGCGCCCGGGGGCGACGGCGATGGGCTACCCGCCGATGCTCGGCGACGAGGAGTTCGTCATCGTCCTGCCGCCGGCGCAGTTCCTCCGCCGCTACGTCTTCTTCACCGACCCGACCTACCCGACCACCAACCTGGTGATCACGCGGGCGAAGAAGGACGGGGTCTTCGCGCCGGTCGAGGTCGACTGCCTCGGCGAGATCGACGGCTGGCAGGCGGTCGGCGCCGGCGGCCTCTACGAGGTCACGACGGTCGATCTGATGCGCGCCGACGTCGGCGTCAACGGCTGCGAGAACGGCCTCCACATGGCCGAGAGCGCCGGCCCCTTCGGCCTCGTGGTCTGGGGGCTCGACAGCTACTCGTCCTACGCCTACCCGGCCGGCGGCAGCGCGGCGGCGCTGAGCGACGTGGTCGTCGTGCCCGGCTGACGCGCGGCGCTGCGCCTCACGCCGCGCCTCGGAGGGGCGCGGCGTTCGACATGTCCACGAGGACATCTATTCGCGGAGGCGCCATCTACGGCTGCGCCGGTCGAGCTGCGCCGGTCGAGCTGCCAAGCGACGCGCGGCTCACTCCTCGTCAAGTCTCTGAGGCGACAGGGACGGCCACGCCGGTCGAGCGTCGCCGAGGCGGCACAGCTAGCGCCCCCTGGGCGCTCGCCCGCCGCGCGGCTCCATGCTCTTCGGGTCAGGAGATGATCCGCTGGAGCTCGCGGATCACCGGCGTGAAGCCGCGGTCGGCGAGGAGCCCGGCGAGGGCGAAGCCCGCGAGCGCGCCGCCGATGTGGGCCTCGTGGGCGACGCCGTCGCGCGAGCCCATGCTCAGCGACGAGAAGAGCAGGTAGCCGAGGGCGAAGAGGGGCGCCGGCGCGGGGATCGGCAGAAAAAGCAGCGCCAGCTTGGTCTGCGGCGCGAGGACGACGAAGGCGAAGAGGATCCCGGCGATCGAGCCGCTCGCGCCGAGCGAAGAGCTCCGCGGGTCGCGGCGGCGAAACAGCCAGATGAAGAGGGTCGCCGCGGCGCCGCTGAGGACGTAGATCACGAGGAAGCGCTGCGGCCCGAGCTCGGCCTCGACCTTCGGCCCGAAGACGTAGAGCGCGAAGAGGTTGAGGGCGAGGTGGCCGAGGTCGCCGTGGGCGAAGTGCGAGAGCAGGGTGCCGACGACGCTGCGATCGGGCGCCGCCCTGCACGGCTTGTAGACGACGTAGCGCCGGTACCTCCGGCTGCGCAGGAGGAAGAAGCCGGGGATCGACACCACGAGGCAGATCCCGAGGAGTATTTGCGTCAGCGTCGGGTCGGCCAGGATGCGCTCGAGTTCGGCGGGCACGGCCCAAGCGTAGCAGGCCGCGGTGAGCTCGCGCCAAGACCCGAACCGCGACCAGCCACCGCGAGGGGGCCGGCGAGCAGGCCCGCGCTCGGCGCGAGGGTCTGCGAGGAGGCTGTCCGAGTGTTCTCGTGCGCTCTCGGGCAGCGATCGTCGGCCCTCGCACCTGCGCCAGAGCTTGCAGCACGCGCCTCCTAAGCCGAGGTCGAGGGCTCGGCCGTGTAGGCGTAGAGCCGGAGCTCCTCGTCGTCGCCGGGGATCCGCGCGCGCCCCTCGAGGCGCATCCCGAGCTTCTTCAGGAGCCGCTGCGAGCGGCGGTGGGCGTCGGTGGTGATCGCTAGGACGCGGCGCATGCCGTGCGCCTCGACGCCCCAGTCGAGGGCGGCCTTCGCCGCCTCGAGGGCGAGGCCGCGGCCGCGCCCCGCCGGCAGGAAGCCGAAGCCGAGGTCGGGGGCGTCGAGGGTCGCGCGCTGATAGAGCCCGACCATGCCGATCACCCCGGGGGTGTCGCGGCGCTCGACCGCCCACGCCCCGAAGCCGTGGGCGGCGTAGGTCGCCCACGGCCCGCGCTCCATGTAGGCGATCGCGTCGGCTTCGCTGCGGACGCCGCGGTCGCCGACGAACTCGACGAAGGTCGGGTCGCTCAGCTGGTCGACGACGTAGCCTGCGTCGCCGCGGGCGAGGTGACGCAGGCGCAGGCGCGGGGTGAGGAGCGTCGGCAGGGGCACCGCGCGAGGGTAGCGGATCTGCGGCGCCTCGGGCGTCCAGCGGTCGAGCACCCGCTCGTCGTAGAGGTCGACGTCGCAGCGACCAGAGCTGAGCCCCCGACGCGTTGAGGTGCTCGTCCTATGCGTCGAGCTTCATGTCCGACGCGCGGCGCCGAGGCACGGCGACGTCGTCGCGGCGGGCGGCGTCGATGTCGGCGCCGCGGATCGTCGAGCAGGTGCAGGCGGCGTTGCGGCGGGCGGCGGTGATCCCAAGGCGCGCCGCAGGCTGACGGCGAGCGCGGTGCTCAGGCGCGGCCGCGGCTCGTCCCCTCGACGAAGGCCGCGGCGATCAGGTGGGCGAGGCGCAGCGCCTCCGGCAGGGCGCCGTGCGCCCGCGTGCTGCGGACGAGGGACGCGGCCTGGCGGCGGTCGAGGCCGGCGCGCTGGACCCAGACGCCGGCGAGCGGCTCCATCGGCCCTGCGCGCTCGATCAGCCGCCACTTGCGGGGGCCGCCCGGGACCTTGCGCCGCAGCGCCCGCTCGATCTTCTCCATGTTCGGCTCGCGGCGGGCGACGACGAGGACCGGCCGCTCGAGGCGCGCGGCGAGGGCGTGGATGTCGATCACGTTGAAGCCGCCGACGGCGATCCCCTGGAGGAGGACGGCCTGGACGTGGGCGTGGAAGCGCGAGCCGCCGATCAGCGCCGCGAGGCGCTCGGTCGAGTTGCGGCCGTCGCGGCGGATCTTGCCGACGAGGAGGCCGTCGAGGCGGTTCTGCGTGGTGATCGTCGCGATCACCGGGACGTCGCCGCGGTGCTCGCGGGCGAAGGGGGCGTCGTCGATGCCGACGACGTTGCTGTAGCGGCTGCTGGCCATCGGCGCTCGCCTCCCGCGGGGACGGCCAGTATAGTCCGGCGGCCGTGACCGTCGAGGACAGCGAGCTCGCCGCGATCGAGGGGGAGGCGCTCGTCCGCGCCCTCCGCCGGCGCTATGACGCCGTCGAGGTCGCGGTGACGTGCGGCGGCCGCGAGTGGCGGCTGCTCCGGCCGGGCGCCCCTGAGGCGCTGATCGACGAGGTGGCCTTCGACCGCGACGGGAGGATCCCCTACTGGGCGGAGATCTGGCCGTCGAGTCAGGTTCTCGCGGGGCGGATTATGGCCGAGCCCGCGGCGCAGGGCGGCCTCCTCGAGCTCGGCTCGGGCGTCGGCCTCCTGAGCCTGGCGGCGCTCGCCGCTGGCTATCCGCGCGAAGAGGTCGTCGCCAGCGACTACCACCCGGAGGCCCTGGACTTCGTCCGCGGCAACGCCTGGCTCAACGACCTGCCGCTGCCGAGGACCGCGGTCGTCGACTGGCGGGCGCTGCCGCCGGAGCTCCCTCGCTTCGCCCGGGTCGTCGCCGCCGACGTTCTCTACGAGCCGGCCCACGCCGACCTCGTCGCCGCGGCGGTGCGGCGGGCCCTGGCTCCGGGGGGCGTGGGCGTGGTCGCGGACCCTGGCCGGCGGACGGCGGCGGGCTTCGCCGCGCGCTGCGTCGCCGCGTCGCTCGCGGTCGAGCGCGAGCGAGTCCCCCTCGCGCACGAAGGGGACACCCTGACGATCGAGCTCTTCTCCCTGCGTCGCCGCGACTAGGCGGCGCGCGGAGGGACGCGGAGGCGGCCGGGTGAAGCGGTGCGCTGGGGCGAGGCCGCGGCGCTCGGCGAAGTAGCGGATCCAGGCCGCCGCGTTGGCCTCGCCGCCGACGCGCGGCGCGAGCTCACGGTAGGCGCTGAGGTCGACGACGACCGCGGCCTCGCGGGCTGGGTCGGCGGCCTCGCCGATCCCCGCGCGTGTGACCGGGAGCTCCGGCCAGCGCAGGCGCTGCTCGGGGTCGACGAGGAGGCGAGGCTCGGCGATGATCCCGAGGTCGGCGGGGCGGTACGGACGGCAAGCGGCGACGAGCGCCAGGGAGGCCGCGATGACGAGGCTAGGAATGAGTCCGAAGAGACAGGCGTTGCGGACGACCGCGGACGACCGCGGACGTGCAGACCCCCGCCGTATGTCGGGGTAGACGCCCGCGTTGAGAGGTCCGCGTCGGGGACCTCTCAACGCGCCCGCTGGTGCCCGTCGGCCGTCGACCCACGCTAGCAGCTCGGCGGCCGCGGAGTCGCGGGCGGAGGGCGTTCAAACGTCTCTGTCGCGTTCTCCACCCCCGAGTATCGGAGGGCCTCGGGGAGCGCAGGCCGAGCGCGCTCGCTCAGCGGAGGTTTGGCGATCTGTCGGCGACTTTTCCTTCGCCTATCGGTGATCCGATCGGCGGCTCGGCGACGCTATCAAGGTGTCCCCGGAACGGGGGCGCCACCGCGGCGGGCTGGGGAGTCGAACGCGGGGGCCAAGGTGACG
Organism: Myxococcales bacterium; assembly: GCA_020431135.1. Taxonomy (GTDB): domain Bacteria; phylum Myxococcota_A; class Polyangia; order Nannocystales; family Nannocystaceae; genus JADJRG01. Next base: position 9,242 of record JAGQIT010000936.1, read on the forward strand.
GCGAGCGGGTCTGGGGAGGCCTCCTCGCCGTCTCCGCCTGTGGGGCGCGACGGCGACGACGAGGGCTCGGTGACGAGGCCGTCGCGGCGCGGACGCCTCTTCGCGGAGTCATCTTCGCGGTGGTGGTCTTGGCGGGACGTCGTGTTGCGACTCGGACCTCGAGCTGCAACGGGACGACCGGCGCCGCCGAGGCGCCGCGAGTGAGGTCGCCTAGGGCGCGTCGTAGGGCGCGAAGCTCTCGCGGCTGCGTCGACGGGCGTTGAGGCGGCGCAGCTCCTCGGCGGTGAAGGCGACGTCGCTCCCCGCCGGCGCGCGGCTGCGGATGAAGCTGAGGATCTGGCGCCTGGCCTCCTCGGCGGCGCGGTGGCGCAGCTCCTCCATCGGCCCGGCGAGGTCGTCGGCGAGGGTCGGGTCGTTCAGCGGCGGCAGGGCGTCGAGGCACTCGTCCCAGCGCTCGAAGAGGAGCTCGCGGCGCCGAGCGATCGGCGTCCTCGAGTCGCGCCAGATCACCTCCAAGCTGTCCTCGAGTTCGGTCAGGGCGGCGACGAGGCGGCGGCGCTCGGCCTTGCGCGCGAGCGAGAGCCGGAGCTCAAAGGTGTCGCGGAGGAACTCGGCCTTGATGCGATCGCTGAGGAGGCTCGGGCCGAAGCGGCCGCCGACGCCGAACAGGAGCGGCGACGGCATGCCGCCGCCGGGGCTCGGGGCGATCGTCAGGTGGGCGGTCGACGGGCTGCCCGCGGCGCCGTGGAGGGCGGCGCCGTAGTCGTTGGTCGACGGCTCCTTGCGCCAGCGCGACGGGTCGCGGAGAAAGCCGAGAACGCCGCGGGCGGGCTCGCAGTACTGACGATCGGTGCACATGCCGAGCTCGCGGATCGGCGCCGTCTTGCGGAAGGACACGCGGCCGTCGCCGCTGATCCGGGCGCGGAAGCGGCGCTGCGGATCGAGGTAGTCGTAGCCGCCGTCGCTGCGCGCCTTGAAGTCGCCGAGGCGGCGATCGTCGGCGGCGGAGCGGCTGATCGCGAGGCCGGCTTCGGGGGTGACGCGCGGCGCCGGCGGACCGGCGACGGCCGGCGTGGCGAGGGAGGCGAGCGAGGCGGCGCCGAGATGGGCGACGACCAGCGAGCCAACGACGCTGTGGCCTCGACCTCGATCTCGATCCATTCGCCGCATCGCATCACGCTAGCGTCGTGCGGCGGCGCACAGCAAGCGCCTGTCGTGCGCCCGCGCGGCGGATCACGACGACGCGTCGCACCCTGGAATAGATGGCGAAGCGGCGCTGTTTGCAACCCACCGCCAGGCCCGACGCGCGGCGGCGGTGCGCCGCTTCGCGGGCGCCTTGCGTCGCGCAGCGGCGGGCGCCGCCCGAGTCGTACACCGCTCGGGCTGCACACGCGACGAGTGGGGGTAAGCGTCGACGCGGCGGCGTCGAGGCGCGGAGGGACGGCGACCCGGCGACGCTCCGCGGCCGGGTGCCGCCGCGCCCTGACGAAGCCGAGGGGGTCGATGAGGAGCGACGCGAGAGCACTCGCCGAGTCTCGAGGAGCCCCGCGCGGGTCGAGGAGGATCGACGAGCGCACGCGAGGGCGCGGGCGAGTCCTCTTCTTCCCCTCCTCCGTCGAGATGGGGACCACGACTGGCTCGCGCGCGAGCGCGCGTCCGTGCTACGAGGGGGCGATGCTGCCCCTCCGCGCGCGCCTCTGTGCCTGGCGAATCACCCTCGGCCCGCTCGTCCTGTGGACCGCCCTCGCCCCCGCTTGCGCGGGGGATGACGCCGCCGGCACCGACACTGCGGCGACGACGGACGCGTCTGGGACGACCGCAGGGGACGGCTCGTCGACGACCGCGAGCGCGGAGGAGAGCCCGATCTACGGCCCCTGCGACGAGATCTGCGCGCTCGACCTCAGCCGCCAGTGCATCGCCGCGGGCGACGGCTCGGGCCGCGAGTTCTGCACCGAGACCTGCGCCGCGGCCAGCGACTGTCCGCCGGCGCCGGGGGGCGCGGCGGTCCCGGACTGCGTCGACCCGGGCATGGGCTCGATCTGCTTCCTCAACTGCTCGGGCGGCGCGGAGTGTCCGGCGGGGATGGTCTGCCAGCAGGCCCTGACGACCGAGGGCGCGCGCAGCCTCTGCTTCGTCGAGCCGGGCTGAGCCCGCGGAGTTCGTCGCGTGTCGCAGCGACGAGGCGCGGCGGCGGGCGCCCGCGCTGCGAACCTGGGCGGCCTCGTGGCGACGGGGGCGTCGATACGCGCTCCTGGTGGCCTCGCGGACGCGCGGCGTCTCCGCGAGAGGACAAATATGACCAAAAAGACAGCATCCTATCGAGCGCACGCGCTGAGCACGGGGTGATGCGCAGCCGCGAGCGAGCGCGCGCCGACGGGCTGCGGCCCTTGCCGCGCCGAGCATCGAGGCCGCATGCTTGTCGCGTCGTCGGATGAGCGCACCGCCCTACACGCTGACGCGGCAGGTTGATCCGCCGCCGGTGATCCGCCTCGAGCTGATGCGGCCGCTGAGCGAGGCGGAGACCGCCGCCCTGGCCGACGCGCTCGAGGCCGAGGTCGCGGCTGCGCCGACGACGGTGCTCGTCGAGCTCAACGCCCTGCCGCGCTACGACCGACGCCTGCGCCAGACCCTCCTCGCGCTCCAGCGGCGGATCACCGCGCACGGCGGTCGCGCGGTCTATGTCGCCGATCGCCCCCGCCTCCGCGGCCTCGCGCTCTGGGTCGTCCACATGGCCGAGGACAGCCAGGCGAAGATCGTCGGCAACGTCGCCGCCGCGACCGAGTGGCTGCGGATCAGCGATCACCGGGTCGCGGCCGCCGAGGAAGGCACCCTCTCCGCGCTCGGCCGCCTCACGAAGAGGCGGGGAGGCGGGTCATGAGCCGCCGCCGCTCCGTCGGCCTCCGCCTCGCCGAGCGCGTCGCGCTCAGGCTCATCGATGGCATGAGCAAGGCGTTCCTCGGCTTCGTCCCGCCCGTCAACGAGGAGGCGGTGCGGACCCTCGGCGTCCGCGGCTACTTCCGCTGGTCGACCTCGACCGGCAAGGTGATGAAGACCCTCGCCGACGGGCTCGGCGAGGCCGAGTCGCAGCTCGTCATCGGCTTCGCCGGCCTCTGGCTCGGCTGCGGCTACTGCGGCGCCGGCCACATCCACGCCGGCAACCTGATCCTCTTCCGCGATGAGGGGGTGCTCACGCCCCTTTCCGACGAGGTCATCGACGAGCTCTACGAGACCCCGGACGAGCGCGCCGAGGGGCGCCTGCGCGAGCTCCTCAGCGAGCCCCGCTACGCGCGGATCCTCGCGCTGGTCCTCCGCGTCTATCAGCTTCGGGCCGGGGCGGAGCCGAGCGGCGCCGACGACGACTACATCGCGCTGGCGCTCACGTGCTGGGACTGGGTGACCGAGTGCACCATCGTCGAGGGCCTGGAGATGCGCCCCGCCACCGTGCCGCCCCTCACCCCGCTGGCGAAGAACATGGCGCTGCGCGAGCGCTATGCGGCCGCTAGGGCGGCCGAGGCTGTGGAGCGAGACCCTGGCGAGGGTGACGCGGGGTAGCTGCGGAGCCGTCTTCGTCGATGTCTTCGTCGATGTCCCTATGGACATGTCGACGCTGCGGCTGCCAAGGCGAACCTGTGCCGGAGCGCCGCACCAGCGCGGCTCGGCGCGACGCGAGGCCGCCAGCGAAGGGGCTCAGAAGGCGCAGCCGTCGGGGAGCGGCGGCGCCGTCTCGAGGGCCGCCGCGAACTCGGCGGTGACGGTCGCGTCGACCGAGAACCCGCCGCTCGCGCTGCCGCGGAGCGCCTGGCCGCCGTAGCCGCCGGGGTTCATGTGGGCGCGGACGATCACCTCATCGTCGGCGCCGACCTCGACGGGGCCGCCGCTGCGCGTGAAGGGCTGCTCGTCGACGTGGCTGTGCGCGAGGATCCTGCGATAGACGAGAGCGCCGCTCGGGGTCACGACCTCCCACCAGTCGGCGTAGCGCTCGCAGCCGGCGTCGGGGCTGCGGATCTCGACGCTCCACTGGGTGCCCGCGGCGCTGACGCTGAGAACGTCCGCGAGGACGGCGTCGCCTTGCGTCGTCGAGGCCGTCGCCGTCGGGCCGTCGCTACCTGTGCCTGTGGTCGCTGTGGTGGAGCCCGCGCTCGAGGACGCCGTCGTTTCCTCGGAGCTCGCGCTCGAGGCGGACGAGGTCGGCGCCGTCGCGGCGGTCGGCGACGCCGTCTCGGCGCGCGAGCAGCCTGTCCAAAAGGATAGGTAGAGGGAGAGGGCGAGGGAGAAGGCGAGCGCAGGGGCCCGGGACGACGACCCGACGAGGTCTGCCGCGCGCGCGCTTCGTCGAGGGCTCAAGGGGATCCGTGGCACGGGATCACCAGAGCAGGGCGGCGGTCGCAGATCAAGGGCCCGGACAGGAAACAGCGCAGGCGCGGCCCGCGGTCGCGGCTACGCGTCGTCGTCGTCTGCGGCCTCTGCGGCGACCGTCGGCGCAGAAGCATCGGGATCCTCGGGATCGACGCTCGGCGGCGCGTCGGCGTCCGGCGGGAGCGCGCGGTCGCTGTTGCCGTTCGTGTCGACGGGCGGCCCCGCGTAGGCGGCGACGCCGACCGAGGACTCCGCCGACGACATCGCGGTGGTCGAGGTGCTCGTCGAGGTCGACGAGCTCGAGCTGTCGTCCGTGGTCGTCGAGGAGGTCGAGGAGGTCGACGTCGTGGTCGCCGTCGTCTCGCCGTCGTCGCCGGTGCAGCCGCTGAGGGCGAGGCCGGCGGCGAGCGTGAGGGCGAGGGCCGCGGCGCTGGTCGCCGAGGTCGTCGCCGCGGAGAGCGTCGCGTGGCACATCGGACAGGTCGTCGCGTCGCGGCGGACGTGGCAGGAGCAGGCCGGGCAGAGCTTCATCAGAGGAGGATAGCGGCGTCGCCTTGCGCCGCGAAGAGGGCGGCCGCCCCCGATCGCCGGGCGCCGAGCGCAGACGCGCGGCGGCGCGGGGAGCTGGTCGCAAGGTCAGCGTCGCTCAGGCCCGGTCGACGATCACTCGCGCGCGTCGGCGAGGCGCGCGACGTAGGCCGCCGCCGCGACGTCGAAGGAGAGGCAGGCCCAGCGGTACCACAGGGGCACGAAGTCGTCGGCGACGCCGGCGTGGATGACCATGTCCCAGCCGGCGTGGAGGAGCCAGCCGAGGGCGAGGATCCGCGGCCGCCGGAGGCCGAGCCAGGCGAGCCCCGCGTAGCCGAGAACGCCGAGGACCTCGACGGACATCCAGCCGTCGCCGGCCTCCCGGAGGGCGAAGCCGACGTAGATCAGCGCCGCGACCACGAGGTAGATCGCCCAGGCGACGACCTCGAGGCGCCGCGCGGCGGCGGCCTCGGGGCGCAGACGTCGGCTGTTGAAGCGGGTCGAGGCGATCGACGCGAGGGCGAGGGCGACGCCGAAGGCGAGGCCGCCGAGCGTCTGGCCGGTGGCGACGAGGAGCTCGAACACGGGGGCATCGTAGCAGGTCGTGACGGCCGACGCGCGGAGGGGGAGGGGGACGATTGGGACGTCGGCGGCTCGGCTCGGCGCGGCCGCGGCTTCGGGTCCGGATCGCCGGGTCGAAGGGCCGCCCGCGCCCGCGCAGCATCTCCGGGCGCGCACCGAAGATGTCTGTTCAGGCAGCCGAGCCCCGCGACACGCGCAAACCTCGTACAGGCGCCCGCATGCGATACTCCGCCCGTGCCCAGCCCCAGGACAGCGACCCCCCTCCGCGTCGTCGCAGCGGCGCTCTGCGCCCTGATCACGGCAACGTGTGGCGACGACGGCGGCTCGACGAGCGCCGGGGCGACCACGGGCGGAGCGACGGCGACGGCGACGTCCTCGACGGGCGCGGACGCGACCTCCGAGTCGACCACCGACAGCGCGACGGCGACCTCGACGAGCACAGGCGAGGCGACGACGACTGCGGGCGGCGAGACGACGACCACCGGCGGCGCGGCGGCCTGGCGCAGCGACCTCTACCCCGAGGACTGGACGCCGGAGCTCGAGGACGGCGAGGGCCGCTTCCTCCACGACTTCTCCTACGCCGGCTACCGCGGCGGCGGGGTCGAGCTCGCCCGGGAGCTGCCGGCGCTGACGATCGACCTGGTCGCCGATCACGGCGCCGACCCGAGCGGCGAGAGCGACGCGAGCCCGGCCCTCCAGGCGGCGATCGACGCGGCCGCCGACGCCGGCGGGGCGATCATCACGATCCCCGCCGGCCTCTTCCGCCTCGACGCGCCGGTGTCCGTCAGCGCCTCGAAGATCGTCCTCCGGGGGGAGGGCGCCGACGCCAGCCGCCTGTGGATGACCGCCTCGGCGGGCATGTCGAACAAGAGCCACGTCACCTTCCGCGGCGCCCTCAGCTACGGCGACGACGCGCCGCTGGTCGCCGACGCGGCGGCCCGCGCCTTCACGGTCGAGGTCGCCGACGCCAGCGGCCTCGCCCCCGGCGACGACGTCGTGATCGGCTGGACGATCACCGCGGAGTTCATCGCCGAGCACGGCATGAGCGGCGTGTGGATGGCCTTCAACGGCGACTGGCAGCCCTTCTTCTGGCGCACGGTCGTCGCCGTCGACACCGCCGCCGACCCCGACGTGATCACCCTCGACGTCCCCCTGCGCTACCCGGCCAAGACCCGCGACGGCGCCAGCCTCCGGGCGGTCAGCGGCTACCTGCGCGAGGTCGGCGTCGAGAACCTCGGGGTCGCCGACGCGACCGCCTGGGAGCAGGCCTGGGAGGAGGACCAGATCCACGCGATCGAGCTCGACGGCGTCGTCGACGGCTGGGTCCGCGGCGTCGCCTCCTTCCCGTCGCCGGGCGCCCCGAGCGACGGGCTCGGCGTCGGCCGCCACCTCCAGTCCGGCGGCCTTATCGTCCGCCGGTCGAAGCGGGTGACCGTCGCCGACAGCCACCTCGCGCTCCCCGAGAACCGCGGCGGCGGCGGCAACGGCTACCTCTTCGAGGTCCGCCAGAGCTCCGAGATCCTCTTCCGCGATCTCCTCGGCGAGGCCGGCCGCCACAACTTCATCCAGAACTGGGGCTTCGGCGCGACCGGCATCGTCTGGCTGCGGATCCACAGCAAGGACGGGATCGCGGTCCCGCTCAAGGGCGCCGACGTCGGCCTCACGGGCTTCTCGGAGTTCCACCACTCGCTGGCGACCGCCAACCTGATCGACCAGAGCACGATCGACGACGGCTGGGGCGCGGTCAACCGCGGCGACTACAGCACGGGCGCCGGCCACTCAGCGACGCAATCTGTCCTCTGGAACAGCGACGGCAGCGGCATCCTGCGGTCGCGGCAGTTCGGCCACGGCTACGTCATCGGCCCGGCGCCGTCGCTCAAGGTCGAGACCTCGCTCGACCTCCTCGACGGCCTCGGCACCGAGCCGGAGGACTGGGTCGAGGGCCCCGGCGATCCCGACAAGGCCGGCGCCCTCGAGCCGGCGTCGCTCTACGAGGACCAGCTCGCCCGCCGCCTCGGCGGGTGAGGGCGCTGGCCGGCTAGGCTCACCAGGACTGGTACTTGGCCCCGAGGGCCGCGGCCGCGTCCGAGTCGGCGACCGTCATGCACGCCTTGAGGAGCGCGCGGATCCCCGCGGGCGTGACGTCGGCGAGGGGGATCAGGCCGCGGACCTGGATGTAGTTGTCCTCCTCGACGTAGCGGACGTCGGCGCTCTTCGGCAGGGCCGCGTTCTTGGCGGCGATGTCGGCGTAGAGCGCGTCGATGTCGGCGTCGACGTCGACGTCCGAGATGCTGATGAAGATCCGGACGTCGTCGTAGTGGACGCCGCCCTGGACCGTCCGACCCTCGAGGTTGGTCGACCACCAGTCAGAGGCGTCCGCGGCCGCGGCCGGGTCGATGCCGATGTCACGCCAGAGCGCCTCGAAGGTCGCGATCATCTCGTCTTGGGTCATGGCCATGCGAGCGTCGATACCACGGCGGCGCGGGTCCGCGCGAGCGCGGTCCGCCTACTCGGCCGCGGTCACGGCGTCGTAGAGCTTCTCGGGGGGGACCCCCTCGGCGAGCTTGGCCTCGGCCCGCTCGAGCTCGTCCTGGACGATCATGCGGAACTCGAGCTCGCTGACCGCCCCGCTGATCGCCCGGCCGTTGACGAAGTAGGCCGGCGTCCCGCGGACCCCGAGCTCGCGGGCGAGCTCCATGTCGGCGGTGATCGCCGCGTCGTAGGCCGGCGACTCCATCGCCTCCTCGATGCGCTTGCGGTCGAGGCGGAGGCGCTTGGCGATCTGGAGGAGGGCGTCGTGGTCGAGCGCCTCGAGCTCGAAGATCGCGTCGTGGAACTCCCAGAACTTGCCGGCCTC
>JAGQIT010000937.1:0-3253 GCA_020431135.1 Myxococcales bacterium
GCCGCGGCTGCCCCTACTCGCGGGCCGCGCTCGAGCTCCTCCGCGAGCGCGAGGTCGACTTCAACGAGGTCGACATGACCGACGACCAGGGGCTGCAGTCGCACGTCGCGCGCCTCACCGGGCGCAAGACCTCGCCGCAGATCTTGGTGCATGACCAGGCGATCGGCGGCTTCGACGAGCTGCGCGAGCTGGTCCTCGACGGCGACCTCCAGCGGATGATCGACACCCCGCCGGCGCCCGCCGACGGCACGGCGCCCGCCGACGAGGCGGATGAGGCCGACGAGATCATCGACGCCGCCTTCCTCGACGACCCGATCGAGATCTCGAGCCAAGAGGTCCGCGATCGCCTCGGCGAGGGCTCGCCGCTCCTCCTCCTCGACGTCCGCCGCGAGGACGAGTGGGAGAGCACCGGCGTGCTCCCTGGGGCGCTGATGATCCCGGTCGGCGAGCTCGAGGCCCGCGCCGACGAGCTCACGCACAGCGGCGTCTGGATCACCTACTGCCGCTCGGGCAAGCGCTCGCTCAAGGCCCGCGACATCCTCACCGCCCACGGCTTCAAGAGCGTCCTCAGCATGCGCGGCGGGATCCTCGAGTGGCTCGACAACGGTGGGCCGACGGTGCCGCCCGCCGAGGCCGCCGCCGCGCGCCCCAAGGTCGAGGTCGCCAAGCGGCTCAAGCTGCCGGTGGTCAACCACCCCGAGCGCTCGCCCTTCGAGGAGCTGGAGCTCGGCGACGCCGACGCCTCGAGCGAGCGCCTCGAGGGCAAGGCGCTGGTCGAGCGCGTTCTCGAGGTCCTCGACGAGGTCCGGCCGATGGTCCAGTCCGACGGCGGCGACATCGAGCTCCTCGACGTCCAGGACGACGTCGTCGCGGTCAAGCTCACCGGCAACTGCATCGGCTGCCCGAGCTCGCAGGCGACCCTCAAGCAGGGGATCGAGCGCCGGCTGATGCAGCGTATCCCGCAGCTCAAGGGCATCTCCTCGCCGCAGCTCCAGCCCTGAGGCCTCCCGCCCGCGCGTCGGCTCGCCGGCCGGCGCCTCGCGCCGCGACCGACGGGATACCATCGCCGCGTGATGGCGATCTGCGGTGAAAATTGGATGTGGGGGCGGCGCTGCGCCGCCGTGGTGCTGCTCGTCGTCGGGTGCGCGGGGGATGACGGCGCCTCCGGCAGCGACACGGCGACGGCGACGACGACGGCGACGACGACGGCGACGACGACAGCGACGGCGACGGCGACGACGACGGCGACCGGGAGCGCGAGCGAGACCGGCACGAGCACCGGCGGGAGCGCGACCGACAGCGACTCGGGCGCGACCGACACGTCGACCACGGACGCCACGGGCTCGACCTCCGACGCGACGACGGCGAGCGAGAGCACGACGACGGGCGAGCCCGGCAACTCGCCGCCGATGTTCGTCTCAGACCCCGAGCTCGAGGTGATCCTCACCGAGGTCTACAAGAGCGACTTCAACCCGGGGGAGGCCTTCATCGCCTCGTCGCGGACCGACGAGATCCGGGTCTACGACGCCGAGACCCTCGACTACATCACCTCCTTCAACCACCCCGCGTTCTCGGAGATCAACTCGCCGTCGTATCAGTACGGCCCCAACGGCATGGCCTTCAACGAGCGCGGCAACCTCGTCGTCGCCGCCTACTCGCAGTTCGTCGAGTTCTCCGACTACGGGGTCGAGTACGCGACCTACCCGAAGGTCGCGCCCGAGGCGACCGAGAACGTGATCTTCGACGCCCTCGGCAACCTCTACACGACGACCTCGACCGGCGGCACCGACAAGCTCAACCAGTACCGGGCCGAGGACTACGCCTTCGAGCAGACGATCGACGTGCCTCCCGGCGCCGGCAGCCTCACGGGGATCACCTTCGACGGCTACGGCCGCCTCTACCTGGCGAGCCAGACCGACAACACGATCCACGTCACCGACTTCAACGTCGACTTCGTCACCTTCAACTGGGTCGACAAGCTCAGCGGCGCCGGCAACCCGGGCAACTTCGAGGGGCTGCAGTTCAACGCCAACGGCCAGCTCGTCGCCGCCGCCGGCGACCTCGTGCTCTACGACGTCTTCAACCTCTCGAAGGTCGGCACCTTCGACGCGCCGAACGACGCCTTCCCGGTGCCGCTGCGCGTCGACAACGAGGGCAACATCTACACCGCCGACTACGAGAACGGGCAGGGGACGGCGGCGGCCGACATCTTCCGCTTCACGCCGGACGGCAAGGAGTTCATCACGAAGAACGACCCGGGCCTCTTCGGCCCCTTCGGCCTCGTGATCTCCGGGACCGTTCTCGCCGGCGACCCGCCGGTGCTCTGGGAGTACGTGCTCGACGCGGTCGACGCGGACGGCGACGAGCTCACCTACACGCTGGTCAGCGGCCCCGACGGGATGACGCTCCTCGGCAAGACCCTGAGCTGGGCCGTGACGAGCGAGGACATCGGCGAGCACCCGGTCTCGCTCAAGGTCGAGGACGGCAACGGCGGCGAGGACACGCAGGACTTCGTCCTCGTCGTGAAGTCGGTGTAGTCGGCGTTCGTGCACCTGGCGCCGCGGCGCTCGACGGGATCGATCGCGCTCGCCTCGAGGGGGAGAGATCATCTCCCGGCGGCGTCGCCTCCTCTCCTGTGCGCAGCGACCTCGGGTGTGCACGGCCCCTCGCACTGGCGGTCCGTGACGATCGCGCGTCGGGGCGTGCCCGCGATGCTCGGGCGCAGACGAGGCAATACGACGTTGCGGAGGGGGAGCGCACCGCGCAACATGGAACGCGGTGCGCGAACGACGCATGCGGGCCCGCCCGAGCGGCTGTGATCTGGGGAGCGGCGCCGTGTACGCAACGGCAGTTTTTGTTGCGTAGGCCCGTCAGCGGGGCGTAGAACACCCTCGCAAGTTGACTGACACTCGTGTCAGTGACAGCCCCGTCAGCGAACTAGCAAGCCGAAGAGGCCCCATGGCGACCAGCACCGAACACCGCTCCTCCCTCCTGAAGATCGTCTCCCAGCCCGAGGTCCAGTCGCTCCTCCAGGACGCCGAGCGCCGCATCTCCGAGGAGGAGGGCGTCTCGTTCCGCGCCGTCAACATGCACTTCAAGAAGCCGGTCGAGAACGACTTCACCGCCGATCAGCGGCCGCACACGACGCTCCTCTTCGGCGGCCTCACCTTCCGCCACGAGCACCTCCTCAAGGGCGTCTTCGAGTCGCTCGGCTACAGGACCGCGGTCGTGCCGACGCCGAACACCAACGCCT
>JAGQIT010000937.1:3294-3565 GCA_020431135.1 Myxococcales bacterium
CGACCTACTTCACGGTCGGCAACCTGGTCCAGTACCTCCAGCACCTCCGCGACGACCGGGGGATGAGCGTCGACGAGATCATCGACTCGCACATCTTCCTCACCGCCGGCGCCTGCGGCCCGTGCCGCTTCGGCATGTACGAGGCCGAGTACCGCCTCGCCCTGCGCAACGCCGGCTTCGACGGCTTCCGCGTCATGCTCTTCCAGCAAAAGGGCGGCCTGAGCCAGAGCGAGGTCGAGGCCGGCCTCAAGATGGACCTCGACTTCTTCGC
>JAGQIT010000938.1:0-6601 GCA_020431135.1 Myxococcales bacterium
AGACCGGGGGCCGCACCAGCGAACCGAGCACCTCCGCCGCGGAGGATACCCGAGCCGCGCGGCGGCGACCAGCGGCGATCCGCTGGCGGCGACGCGCTCAGATCCCGCAGGTCTCGAGGCAGCCGGTCCCCTCGAAGAGCGAGTTCGCCTTCTGCTGGAACTGGTACGCCGAGCTCGTCGGGATGTCGCTGTCGAAGAGGCGCTGCGGCAGCGGGTCGAAGACGTACGTGAAGGCCTTGCCCTCGACCTCGGAGACGAGCACCGTCACCTGCTCCTCGGGGCTCGGCTCGCCCTCCTCCGGGGTGAAGAGGTAGCCGCCCTCGCCGACGTACTCCTTCATCAGGAAGGTCGCCTCGTTGAAGGTGTAGTTGAAGCAGCGGCACTGGAAGCCGCGGTTGCACGAGCTCGACACCGGGCTTTGGTTGTCGTTCTCGTCGATGCAGCTCGCCGCCGCCATCTTGCCGCCGGGGATCTCCTCTTCGCCGCTCGTCCGGGTGAAGAAGAGGAGGAACTTGTCCTCGCGCGTCGCCGAGTCGATCGGCGTGTACGTGCCCGTGTTGTCGATGTCGTGGGCGATCAGCACCCAGGTGCCGTCCTCGTCGAAGAGGGTGACGTAGCCCTCTTCGCTGCAGCCGGTCGCGGCGACGAGGGACGAGGCGAGGAGGAGCGACTTGAGGTAGCGCATCAACGGACTCCTAGGGGCTCCAGGGCGTCCCCATGTGGGGGCGGCTGAGTGTGTCGGTTTTCGCCCATCGAGCGGGCGATCGCAACACCCGTCTTGTTCGTCGCGACAGCCGCCGCCGAGGGTCCCCATCGGCGCCGATGATTGACAGCTTCGGAGCACATGTTTAGGTTCCGCGCGCGGTGCCCGCAAAACGCGATTACTACGAGGTCCTCGGCGTCGAAAAGGGCGCCGCTCAGTCGGAGATCAAGCGCGCCTATCGCAAGATGGCGATGCAGTACCACCCCGACCGGAACCCTGATAACCCCGAGGCTGAGGAGCGCTTCAAGGAGGCCGCCGAGGCCTTCGAGGTGCTCAGCGACGACGACAAGCGCCAGCTCTACGACCAGTACGGGCACGAGGGCCCGTCGCGGGCCGGCTTCAGCGGCTTCCAAGGGACCGACGAGATCTTCAGCCGCTTCGGCGACCTCTTCGGCGACCTCTTCGGCAACCTCGGCGGCTTCGGCGGGGGGCGCCGCGGCGGCCCGCAGCGCGGCGCCGACATCAAGGTCCAGGTCTCGATCTCCTTCGCCGAGGCGGTCAGCGGCGTCGAGAGGGAAATCACAGTGCCGCGCCGCGAGTCCTGCGAGGACTGCAACGGCAGCGGCTCGGCCGACGGCGAGAGCGCGACCTGCCCGCAGTGCAACGGCCAGGGCCAGGTCATCCACCGCCAGGGCTTCTTCGTCGTCCAGACGACCTGCCCGCGCTGCCGCGGCGACGGCAAGATGATCACCGACCCCTGCGGGAGCTGCTCGGGGACCGGCATCGTCCAGCGCGACGCGACCTTCTCGATCAACATCCCGGCCGGCGTCGACAACGGCCAGACCCTGCGGATCAGCGGCCGCGGCCAGCCCGGGGTCAAGGGCGGACCGGCCGGCAACCTCTACGTGATCATCGCCGTCGAGGCCGACGAGCGCTTCGTCCGCGACGAGTTCGACGTCCACTCGAAGGTGACGATCGGCGTCACCCAGGCGCTCCTCGGCTGCACCGTCCAGGCGCCGACGCTCGACGGCGACATCGACCTCGAGATCGACCCGGGGGCCCAGCCCGGCGACGTCATCCTCCGCCGCGGCAAGGGCATCCCCGTGATCGGCGGCCGCGGCCACGGCGACCACCACGTCCACGTCGAGGTCGAGATCCCGACGAAGCTCAGCGCCGAGCAGGAGGAGCTCGTCCGCGAGCTCGCGGAGTCCCTCGGCGAGAGCGTCCGCCCGCACAAGCGCGGCCTCTTCGACGCCTTCCGCAAGCGCAAGCGCTCCTAGCGGCCTGTCTCCGCGCCGACGCTCCGGCTCGGACGAAGCCAGCCACACACCGGCGCCTCGCCGAGACTGAGAGCGCCGACGATTTGCGGCGCGAGATCGCGGCGCTTCGCAGAAGTCGTCGCCGCACGCCTCAGGGCGCGCGCATGCTCGCGTAGGCGTCGATGAGGTCGACGAGATCGGTCCGCGCCGCGAGGAGCTCGCCGGCCTCGGCGCCCGCGTCGGTGAACCAGTGCGCGAAGGCCTGGCCGGCGAGCATGGGTCCGGCGCTGTGGTCGACGCGCTCGAGGTAGCTCGCCATCGCCGTGGTCGCGGCGAGGAGGGTGACGGTTCGCTTCGCGGCGCCGCGGGCGTCCCCCGCGATGCTCGCCGTGGGGGCGTCGATCTGGAGGGCCTTGAGGCCGCCGGCGACGCCCTCGACGAGGCTCGGCCAGCCCCGGGCCTTGAGTCGAGCGAGGCTCGCGTTGATCTCCTTGGCGGCGATCTTGCCGCGGTAGATCAGGATCGCCGCGATGATCTTCTCGGCGCTCGGATCGCCCGCGTCGAGCGCGGCGAGGCAGGCCTCGGGGGCGCGCACGCGGTCGGAGATCGTCGACACGTCGGGGGGGCGGGCGCCGAGCTTGGCGGCGGTCTCGACGGGCGCGAGCGAGAGCGTGATGAATTGGCGACCCGGCGCGCAGACGAGGCTTGTCTGGAGGGTGTTGAGGTCGGCGCCGCCCTCGGCGTCGACGAAGCGCAGCAGCGCGGTGACGTCGGCGGCGGCCTGGCCGATGAGGCGGTTGAGGTCGGCGAGGCTCGGGTCCTTGACGGCGAGCGAGCGCTGGCACATCGCGTAGAGCGCGTCGTTGTCGAAGACGAAGCTGAGCGCGCTCCGGGTCCGCAGCGCGCTCAGGGTGAACATCGCGTTGTAGGGCTCGGTCGCGGCGCGTTGGAGCGCGAGCGAGGGCATGAGCGTGAAGGTGACGACGCTCTTCTTGCGGTAGTCGGCGGCGAGGCGGTCGAGGAGCGCCGCGGCGACGCCCGAGCCTGTGCCGCCGCCGGCGGCGTGGAAGAGGACGAAGCCCTGGAGGTTCTGGGTGCTGTCGACGAGCTTGCGCAGGCGGTCGCGGACGCGGTCGTCGAGCGCCTCGCGCCCGAGGTCGCGGCCGCGGGCGAAGTTGCTGGCCGCGTCGGCCTCGCCGACGACGACAAACTCGGGGGGGAGGACCTGGCGCAGCTCGTGCGCGCGGAGCTCGTCGGCGGTGTCGGGGTCGAGGTCGACGAAGAGGGCCCGCGGCGCGTACTGACCCGCGCGGGTCTCGACGAAGAAGGTGCGGGGCCGCTCATCGGCGCGCGAGCTCCTCATGCTCCGGCCGTTCGCGGCGATGCCGTGCTCGGCCATGAGCCGACGCCAAAACTCCAGGGCCATGCGGCAGCCCGCGCCGCCAACGGCGATCGTGATGATCTCGCGCGTCATTCGTCTTCACCTCTCGAGGCCGCGGCCTCCTAGTTCTCGTCGGGGTTGGGGTCGGCGCGCTGGACGTACTCGGAGACGAGCTGGCGCAGGTTACGATCGGCCTCCTGGAACTCCATCTCGTCCATGCCCTCGCCCGTGTACCAGTGGAGGAAGGCCTTGCGCTTGAAGAGGCGGGTGAACTGGTCGCCGATCCGCTGGAAGACGCCCTTGACCCCCTGGCTGTTCGCCAGCAGCGTCGCGCTGATGTTCGCGCGGCGGGCCGGCGGGCGCACGCGAGAGGGCGTCAGCCCGGTGGAGATCCAGCCGATCCGCGGCCCGGCGAAGCTCGCCTGGTTGTCACGGACGAGGTCATGGATCTCGGCGTCGGTCAGCGCTCCGCGATAGATCGGCGTCGCCGCCCAGGTCGGCCCGAGGGTCCCGGCGCTGAGGGAGCAGCGCCCGCCTGCGAGCTGCGCGCTCAGGCGCGCGAGCGAGCTTCGCACGGGTCTGGCGCCCGGGAGCGCGAGCGGAGCGTGGGCGAGGTCGATGAAGTGCAGCCGCGGGAAGGGCACGAGGTTGGTCGCGAGCGCCCGGAGGTCGGCGTTGGCGTGGGCCGGGAGGCGCAGCGAGGCCGTCGCGCCGCTCAGCGCCTGGGTGATGAAGGCGTTGAGGTCGGAGTAGCGCGGCGTGGCGACCCCGGCGCGGCGGACCAGGTCGAAGAGCGCCTCGTTGTCGAGCACGAGGGTCAGGTCGGCGTTCTCAATCAGCTGGTGGACGCTCAGGAGCGCGTTGTAGGGCTCGACGACGACGTCGCTGAGCTTGGCCGAGGGGAACACCGACGCCGTCGCCCGGAGCAGGCGGGGATAGCCCGCGCGGAGCTTTGAGAGGATCAGCGTGCCGAGGCCCGAGCCGGTGCCGCCGCCGAGCGCGTGGAAGAGGATGAAGCCCTGCGGCGCGTCGCAGGCCTCGACCTCGCGGCGCACGACGTCGACGACGGCGTCGATGAGCTCGGCGCCCTCGGTGTAGTGGCCCTTCGCCCAGTTGTTGCCCGCGCCCGACTGGCCGAGCACGAAGTTGTCGGGCCGGAAGAGCGAGCCGATCGGGCTCGACCGGATCGCGTCGAGGGTCCCCGGCTCGAGGTCGACGAGCGCCGCGCGGGGCACGTAGCGGTCGGCGCTCGCCCTGCGGAAGAAGACCTCGATCTTGGCGCGGCGCTCGTCGTCGAGGCCGTCGCCGCGGGCGACGAACCTGCCGTCGCTCTCGAGGCCGTGCTCGTCGCGGAGCATGTCCCAAAAGGCGAGGCCGAGCGTGAGTCCGCAGCCGCCGACGTGGATGCAAATGATTTCTCGGGCCATGAGCGCGGGCCGAGTCTAACAACTTGCGCGCGGGCGAAGGCGCGGCCGCTGCCCCGCGCGCTCGCGCTCGCCTCGCGTGGTTCTCTCAGAAGCTATGACCAAATAGACAGGTTCTGTCCGATGGGTCTACCGAGCTAGAGGCGCGGCTCTGCCCGCGGGAGCAAGAGCCGCCGAGCGAGTCAGGCGCGCGGCTCGACGACCACCGGATCGCCGGGGCGGACCTCGCCCTCGACGAGCACGCTGGCGTAGAGCCGGCTCCAGCCCGGGTGGAGCTTCTCGGAGATCCGCTTGAAGGCGCCCCCGGTGAAGGACGCGGCGATCGTCGAGCAGGGCGGCGCGGGGCTCGTGATCTCGAGGCGGACGACGTCGCCGATCCGCAGGCGGTCGCCGGCCGCGAGCGCGCCCCAGTCGAGGCCCTCGATCGTCAGGTTCTCGCCGGTGGTCCCGGGGGCGATCGGGTGGCCCTCGGCCGCGAGCGCGGCGATCCGCTCGCTGGCGAAGAGGGAGACCGCGCGCCGCGGGCCGCCGTGGTGCTCGAGGTCGAGCTGGCGATCGCCGACGACCCCCTCGGCGGTGAGGCGGGCGCTGGCGACCGGGCGCTTGGGGACGCCGCCCGCGGGGTTGACGTTGACCTGGACGATCGAAGCCCGACGCATCGCCATCATCGTGCCCCGAAGCGCGGCGCCTGGCCAAGGGGTCGCGCCCGATCTGCCGCGAGAACCGGGCGCCGAGAACGAAGAAGCGCGTGTCCCGAGGGACACGCGCTCAGTCGCGGAGTCGCGACGGGAGAGCTAGTTGCTCTTGCTACCGTCGCACTTCTCGAGGTCCTCGAGGGACTCGGCCTTGAGGGCGCAGTCGATCTCCGCCTTCGTGCCCTTCTCCTTGCACTCCTTGATCATCTCGGGCTTCATCGCCTCGATCATGCTCTTCGCCATGTCCGCCGCGGCGCCCTCCTGACCCTTGACGGTCAGCTCGACGACCTTGTCAGCGAACTTGTTGCAATCATCTTCGGAGGGCTTGCCGCCACAGGCGCCAAGGCTCAGGGAGGCCGCGAAACCGGCGACGATGAGGGAGGCGTACGTCTTGCGCATTTTGGTCCTTTTCTCGGGGCGGGTGAATTGCCCAATCAATCTCGGGGGCAGGCTATCGAAGTGATCTGCAGAGGACAACGCTTTTTTTCCCGCTGCGGCGCCGCGTGGACGGCTCCGGCGCTGCTCGCGGGAGCGCCCTAGCCGACCCTATGCACGGCCCAGGCCGGGGCTCGGGGCGCGCCGGTGATGGCCAGTGATCTCAACGCCTTGCCGCGTGGTGGCCGGAGGGCCGGGGTGGCCGAGAACCGCCGGCAAGGGGCTCGTGGGCTCGCCGGGGCGCCGCCCCGGAGCCGCGGGGGTGGCTGGCGTACGAACATCGCGACATGTCCGTCGGGTCGCCGCTGACGCCGCCCGTGCGCCACGGACCCTCTCCCCCGGAAGCGCGGTGGACGACGCGAGAACGCGATCGCGGGCGCGAGGGGACGCCTCGACCTGTGAGGCGGCCGCCCCGGCCGCGATCTCTGCCCGCGCCGCGTGGATCTCGTACCTCGTCGCCGAGACCTGCGCGCTGGGGATAGCGACGACGCGAGCGCGGCCACGCGGGTGCGGCCACGCGGGCGCGGCCACGCGGGAACGCGGCTGCCCTCCTAGGACTCGTTCAGGAACGGGTAGCGGTAGTCGCGGAGCGGCACGAAGGTCTCCTTGATCGTCCGCGGCGACATCCACCGGTGGAGGTTGAGGATCGACCCGGCCTTGTCGTTGGTGCCGCTCGCCCGGCTGCCGCCGAAGGGCTGCTGGCC
>JAGQIT010000938.1:6613-7187 GCA_020431135.1 Myxococcales bacterium
TGATGTAGAAGTTGCCGGCGGCGAAGCGCAGGCGCTCGCTGGCCTCGCGGACGGCGGCGCGGTCCTCGGCGAAGAAGGCCCCGGTGAGGGCGTACTCGGTGCAGGTGTTGCACAGGTCGAGCGTCTCGCCGTAGGCCGCGTCGTCGTAGACGTAGATCGTGAGGATCGGCCCGAAGAGCTCCTCCTGCATCGTCCGGTAGCAGGGATCGCTGACGACGATGATCGTCGGCCTGATGAAGTAGCCCTGGCTGTCGTCGTACTCGCCGCCGAGGACCTCGACGACCGGCCCGCCGAGCTTGCCGCGGGCCTCGGCGATCGCCCCGCTGAGCTTGGTGTACGAGCCCTTGTCGATCACCGCGCCCATGAAGTTCGAGAAGTCGGCGACGTCGCCGACCTTCATCGACGCGATGCCGTCGGCGAGGCGCTGGCGCAGGCCCTCCCACGCCGACGCCGGGATGTAGGCCCGCGACGCCGCCGAGCACTTCTGGCCCTGGTACTCGAAGGCGCCGCGCAGGAGGTTGTTGGCGACCGACTCGAAGTCCGCGCTCGGGTGGGCGAAGACGAAGTCCTTGCC
>JAGQIT010000939.1 GCA_020431135.1 Myxococcales bacterium
TACGGCCGCCCGCGCAGGCGCGCAGCGACCCGCCGCGGCCAGCTCGGCGGGAAGAAGATCAGCGCCGCCGCGCTCATGATCCACGGGAACATCCCGATCCCCGGAAAGAGCGTCCCCGTCAGCCCGTGGAAGACCAGCACGCCGATGTACGCGAAGGGCCGCCAGCGCCGCGAGAGGAGGAGGAAGGGCACGCAGAGATCGAAGATCGCCCCGCCCCAGCTCATCGCCAGGGCGACCTCCGGGAGGCGCAGCAGCGGACCTATCAGCGGCAGCTCGTCGCGCGCCGCGAGCCACATGCGCAGCGGCTGGGCCTCGATGAGCCAGTCGTAGCGCAGCTTGGCGACGCCCGCGTAGAAGTAGACGAGGCCGACCTGCAGGCGCAGGGCGACGAGCGCCCACGTCGGCGCCACGGGCTCCCGCAGCGCCGGCCGCCGCCGGGCGTCGAGCGAGTAGCCGCGGTGCAGCGGCAGGGCGATCATAAGCAGCGAGAGCGCGCTGATGAAGTAGTAGTGGTTGAGGTAGGCCGCCTTGTCGATCAGCTCGACGTAGGTGAAGAGGACGAAGAAGAGGGCGATCGCCGGGCGGTAGAAGAGCCCCAGCGCGACCAGGATCGCCAGCCCGCCGAGGGCGACGAAGACCGCCTGCATGCCGAGGGCCCCGAGCGGCTCGACCCAGGCGAAGCCCCAGAAGTGGAAGTGGACCGCCGGCGCGACGTAGAGGTCGTGGATCCAGCCGTTGGCGGCGAAGCGGATCGTGCTCGCTAGCATCAGCGCGCCGAAGAGCGCGCGGAAGGCCGCGAGCCCGGCGACGTCGACGGGCCGCAGGAGCGCCGCGCGCAGGCGCTGCGAGCGGGCGGCGAGCGACGTCACGGGCCGACCCGCCCCCCCTCAGTCGCCGTCGTTGTCGCTCAGGGACAGGGTGACCCCGAGGGCCCCGGCGACGTCGAGCTTGAGGAGGCGGCGCAGCGTGTCGATCTCGTCGCGCGCGGTCTGGAAGAGGTCGCGCTGGTCGACGAGGTTGGCGCCCGCCGGCGACGGCAGGGCGGCGACCGCCTCGAGGGAGTAGCCGTACTGCGCGTAGATCCGATCGTTGAGCTCCGGATCGGCGCCCGCGACCAGGACCGCGATCCCGCGGGCCTCGCCGTCGTCGCCGGCGCCGTCGTAGGCGCTCCAGACCCCGCGCAGGACCGCGTCGACGTCGGCGACCGTCGCCCCGCTGAAGCGCGACTCGAGGGCCTCGGGATCCGGCGCCGCGCCGGTGAGGTTGCCGAGCGGCCCGTCGAGGCGCCCCTTGACGATCTCGTAGACGGTGTCGATCGAGCGGTTGACCGCCGCGTCGATCCCCTCCTTGCGCGAGGCGTAGCGCGAGCCCTCGCCGCCGGCGTCGGCGAGCTCGTCGGCGAAGCCCTCCTCCCAGCCCGCCGCGATCGCCTCGCCGCGGAGCGCGACGTCATCGGCGAGGGCGACCGCGTAGGCGCAGCGGATCGTCCCGCTGCCGTCGACCTCGCGCAGGCCGTCGACGACGACCGCCGCCTCGACGTCGATCCCGAAGAGCAGAAATTCGAGCGCCGGCATCCCCTTCGCGCTCGTCCCCAGGTTGTCGACGTAGGCCGCGTCGATGGTCGCCGGCGCCGCGGCGATCGCCGCCTCGATCGTGTCCGTCCGCGCCGGCCAGTAATCGAGCGCGCTGCGGTGATCCGTCGCCGGCCCGAACGCGAAGACGAGGCTCCGCCCCCACGCCGCCCGGGCGACGCGCCAGCGCTCCTGCGCCGCCGTCAGCCCCTCGACGCTCGGCGCGGCGCAGAGCGAGCGGGCCGCCTCGGCGAGCGCCTCCCCCTCGCTGGCGAAGTCGACGGAGGCCGCCGTCCCCGCCTCGGCGAGGTAGGCGAGAACGTCCTCGCGCGGGTCCTCCTCGGGGGCGCACGCGAGGGCGAGCGCCGCGATCGAGAGGCCCGCGCCGAAGACCACCGTAGCCCACGTCGTGTAGCTCATAGCGACCCCAGGAAGCGCAGGAGGGCCGCGCGGTCGTCGGCGTCGAGGTCGACGAACGCCGCCTGTGACGCCTCGGCCTCGCCGCCGTGCCAGAGGATCGCCTCCTCGATCGACCGCGCGCGGCCGTCGTGGAGGAGCTCGGTGTGGCCGTTCACCGACTCGAGGAGGCCGAGGCCCCACAGCGGCTGCGTCCGCCACTCGTCGCCGTCGGCGAGGAAGTCCGGCCGACCGTCGGCGAGCCCCTCGCCCATGTCGTGGAGGAGGAGATCCGTGTACGGCCAGATCAGCTGATCGCGGGCCTCCTCGAGCGCCGCGTCGGCGGCGGTGCGCTGCGACGGCGTGTGGCAGGCGTCGCAGCCGATCGCGCGGAAGAGCTCGCGGCCGGCGAGGACCTCCGGCGCGTCGACGTCGCGGCGCGCCGGCACGGCGAGCGTGCTCGAGTAGAAGGCGATGTCGTCGAGGAGATCGTCGCTGAGCTCCGGCGCTCCGCCGCTCGGCGCCGCCCCGCACTCGACCTGCACCTCGGGACAGTTCTCTTCGGGGAAGAGCGACGAGGTCACGCCGAGATCGCCGAGGAAGGCGCCCGCCGTCTGCTGGCGGACGTTCGGTTGGTTGGCCTTCCAACCGAAGCGACCGACGGCCGGCGCCGCCGCGGCGACGTCCCAGACCCGGTTCACGCGCCCGGAGATCCCGTCGCCGTCCGCGTCCTCCGGATCTTCGGCGGCGACGAGCGATGCCTCCGGGATCGCCTCGAGGAGCCCGAGCCCGATCATCGCCGGGGCGACCCGCGGCGACACCATGAGGTCGTCCGGCAGCGGGCCGTAGGCCGGCGCCGTGATCGTGTAGATCGGCCGCCGCAGCGAGTAGCCGGTCCCGTCGGCGTAGCGCCCCGCCTCCTCGACGTACTCGAGCGTCGGCACGGCCTCCTCCGGGATCCCGTCGAGGGCGTAGGGCTCGAGCTGATCGCCGTAGCCGGGCACCGGCGCGGGCCCGCCGTGCGGCCCCTCGCCGGGCACCGACAGGCGCAGGAGGAGCCCGACGAAGTCCTCCCCCGGCGCCGGCGGTCGGCCGCGGCCGTCGCGGAGGTGGCAGGTCGAGCACGAGCGCGCGTTGAAGGTCGGCCCGAGGCCGTCGCGCCCGTCCGTCGACGCCGGCGCCGCGACCCAGTTCTTGTTGAAGAAGGAGTTGCCGACGACGAAGCGTTGGCGCCGCTCGAAGCTCATGTTGCGCGCGGAGAAGGAGTAGGCGTCGGAGCTGACGTCGAAGATCGTCGTCGCGCCGCCCGCGAGCTCCTCGCCGGGGAGCGGCTCAGGCTCGGGCTCGTTGCAGGCGGCCGCGACCAGGCCGAGCGCGGCGATCCAAGCGAGCGCGCCGCCGCGGATGTCGTGATCCCTCAGCATGGCCCCCGGACTACTACAGTCCGCAACACGACGGGGAGGGAGCGCGCCTCGCCGGTGGTGATCATCCCGACAACGAAGCCCCCGGCTGGGCCACCTGACCCTGAGACGCGCCCCCTCCGATCGACCTCCCGACACGAACTATTCCTCCAGGTTGAGCTCGATCTCGAGGAGCTCCGCGACCTCGGCGATCGTCTTGGTCTGGGTCTGCAGGGCGGCGATCGCCGCGGCGACCGCCTCGCGCTCAGGCGAGCCCTCCGGGGCCTGGATCGCCTGGTCGAAGGGCGCCGGGATGGCCTCCATCGCGGCGACCGACGCCGCCAGCTCGTCGCGCATGCGCTGGTCGAGCGCCTCGTCGAGGCGGGCGACCAGGGCGCTGATCCCCGGCCCGTTCACCGCGCCGTAGCGGCCGAGGTAGACGTTCTCGATCCCGCGCGCGTTGGCGATGAGGTCGTTGTGGGTGTTGTCGCTGAAGCACGAGTGCTCGTCCTCCTGCTCGCGGGTCTCGTAGGCGACCGTCATCCGCTCGCCGGCAAGCTCCGCGCCGCTGAGGCTGCCCATCCCCAGGAGCATCTTGCGCACGCCCTCCTTCGGGTCGTCGGCGACGAAGTCGGCGCGGTAGTTGTCGCCGCCCGCGGTCCAGGCCAGCGCGACCCCCTCGAGGTCCTCGACGAGGAGCGCGCTCACAAGCTCGAGGTAGGTCCGCCGGCGCTCGGGGTTCGCCGCGGTCGCCTCGGCGCCGTCGACGTAGTCAGCGAAGGGGCGGTCGCCCGGCCCCACCGGGTCCATGTCCTGCCCCCAGAGGAGGAACTCGATCGCGTGCCAGCCCGTCGAGATCGTGTCCTCGCCGAGCGCCTCGTTGGCGGCGATCAGCGCCTCCGTGTCGATCGTCGGGTAGGTCGCCGGGTCGTTGATGATCCCGCCCATCGGCGCGCCCTCGACGTAGTCGATGTAGACCTCGTCGAGCGGCCAGGCGTTGATCCGCCCCTCGACGCCGTCCGGCTCGCCGTCGATCGGGCCGTTGTAGAAGCGGAAGGCCTCGGTCTCGCCGTAGGGCGTGCGCGCGGCGATCCAGGCCGCCCTCGCCTCCCCCAAGGTCGCCTCGCTCGGCGCCGCGAGGAAGGCCGCGATCGCGGCGTCGAGGGTCTGCGCGCCGGCCAGCGTCGCGTCGTAGTTCGCCGCCACCAGGACGCCGTAGTGATCGACGACCTCCACCGCCGCGTCGCGGAAGGCGTCGTCCTCCCACGGCGAGGTCGCCTCGCTCGGCGTGCAGGCGAGGCCGACGAGGAGCGCAGGGCTGAGGAGCGCGGCGCGCAGGCCGACGCGGGGTCGCGTGAGGATGTCTCGGGACAACACGCAAACCTTGATATTGAAAACCGTTTTCAAAGTCAAAATCATTCTTCTCGCGCAGTGGTGCGCTGGCACACAAGAGCGCCTCCGAAGACGATCTCAGCATTCAACGGGGCCGGTCCCTGCGGCCGCACGCCGCTGCGCGGGTATCCCCGGCAGCGGCGCGCGCCCCCTGCGGCCTGTCCTAGACGCCAGCGGTCGCTCGTCATCCCGGATCCGCCCTAGGCATGGGGGAGACGCTCGGCGCCGTCGCAGGGGTCGCGACCGGATGAACCCGTCCGTTGAGACAGATCAGCGCTCCGCAGGGCGTCGCCGCCCCGCCGCGAGGATCGCGTATCGTAGAGACATGCTCCGCTCGCTCCGCCCGTCGATCGTGACCGCTGCCGCCCTCCTCCTGGCATGCACTTCGGAGCCCGCGGACGAGAGTGCCACCGCCAGCGCTACCGCCAGCAACAGCGGCACGACGGGCGACGCGACGACCTCGACGACAACGGCCACCGAGGTGACCTCGACCGCGGCGACGGACGCGTCCGCGACCGCGGCGACCTCGAGCACAGGCGATCCCCTCGTGCCCGGCGACGACGCCCTCATCCCGGTCTTCGAGGGCGAGCACGTCTACTTCGGCGACGTCAACCGCCGCCAAGTCGACGTCACCGTCGACCTCCCCGAGGACGGTGAGTACGACGCGATCACCCTGAGCTTCGCCCTCGACTGCCCCAACGGCCTCTGCGACCACTGGGATCGCTACGGCACCTTCGGCGTCGTCCGCTGGCCGGGCGCCGAGGACGAGGGCTACGTCGAGCTGACCCGCTTCATCACCGCCTACCGCCTGCCGGCGAGCTGGGAGCTCGACCTCACCGACCTCCGCCCGCTCCTCAAGGGCGAGACGACGCTGCGCGTGTTCATCGACACCTGGGTCGGACCCGGCCACGCCCAGGGCGACGGCTGGCTCGTCGACGCCAGCCTCGACTTCCACGGCGGCGTCCCGAGCCCGCGGGCGATCGACGTCCAGCCGCTGTGGTACCAGAGCTTCGCCTACGGCGACCCGATGAGCCCCGTCGATCAGCAGGTCCTCGCGCAGAGCTTCACGCCGCCGGCCGAGGCGAGCGCCTTCGCGGTGCGCTCACACGTCACCGGCCACGGCTTCGGCAACCTCGACAATTGCGCCGAGTTCTGCCCGCGCAGCCACGGCTACCAGCTCAACGGCGCCGGCGGCTACGCGCGCACGGTCTGGCGCGACAACTGCACCGAGACCGCCGTCCCCGATCAGCTCGGCACGTGGACCTACCCGCGCGCCGGCTGGTGCCCCGGCGCCGACGTCATCCCCTGGACCTTCGACGTCACCGCCGACGTCACGCCGGGCGCCGAGAACACGATCCTCTACGCCGTCGACGACTACGAGAACACCTGCCGCCCCGAGTCCGCGCAGTGCATGGGATGCAGCCCGGGCGTGACCTGCGACGACGGCCACAGCCTCCCCTACTACTACATGTCCGCGGTGCTCATCGCCTACGACTAGGCCGCGTCGCCCGCTCGCTCGGCTCCACCGGCGGCGGCGGCCTATAGCGGGCGTTCAGCGGCGGTCGGCGCTCAAACCACGAGGTCCAGGTCTCCGGGTCGATCTCCGGCGGGATCAGGGCCCGTCGACCGAAGAGCCCGAAGAGCCCGAGGCGCCGGCTCGCCAGCGTCCCCGACCACAGGGTCGCGCCGTCGTCGTCGACGATCGTCAGCTCGCCGCCCGCGGCGATCAGGAACATCTTGTCGATCGGCCAGCTCCCGTCGGCGTTCGCGGGGCCCTCCTGAAAGACGTACATGACGTACCCCTCCATGCCCTGCTCCCAGTAGGTCGTGATCCAGCCGACGCGCTCGGGCTCGTCCGTCATCCGGCGGCCTCAGGGACGGCGCAGACGTCCGAGCGGATCAGGAAGCGGACGCCGCGGGGGGCCTCGATCGAGAAGCCGCTGCCGCGCCCTGGGACGACGTCGAGGGTCAGCTTGG
>JAGQIT010000940.1 GCA_020431135.1 Myxococcales bacterium
TCGCCGGCGCCTGGACGCGGCCGTCGGCGCCGATCTTGAAGTCGGCGATGAGGCGGCCGCTGAGCTCCGGGTCGCGGCTCAGGCCCTCGTTGTAGCAGTGGCGGATCTCGTTGATGTGGGCGCGGACGATCCGGCGGATGATGTCGGGGTCGAGGTCGCCCTCGGCCTTGAGCTTCGGCGCCTGGACCTCGGCCGCGGGGGCCGGCGCCTCGCCGCCGGTCTCGAAGACGAAGGGGTAGCGGATCGCGGTCTTGCCGGTCTTCGGCGCCGGAAACGTCCAGGTCGCGGCGGCCTCGCGCACGCAGTCGGAGACCGCGGCGCCGATCGAGTCGTCCTCGGCGATCACCGACGCGACCTCGCCGTCGGCCTCGAGGGCGAAGGCCATGACGACGCGGCCGCTCAGGTCGGGGCTGTCCTTCAGGGCTGCCTTGTAGCAGCCGTTGACCTCGCCCATGTGCTCCTGGACGGCGTCGTGGATCGCCTTGAAGTCCTGGGCGGCCGCCTTGCCGCCGGCGATCGCGGCCTCGCGCTCCGCCTCGTCGTCGTCGTCCGCGGCGTCGCTGAGGGTCGGCGCGGCCGCAGGGGCGCGCTCGTCGGCCTCGATCGCCTCGTCGCGGAGGTCGGCGTCGCTGGAGTCGCAGGCCGTCGTCAGCAGCGCGAGGGCGGCGGCGAGGGAGGTGAGGCGGGCGAGGGAAGGGAGGGCGGAGCGGGTCATCGTCGGGCGTCCTGTCGTGGGGTTCAGGACGTCTCACGGCGGCGGCCCGCGGAGGTTCCATCGACCTCGCAGAATTTTTTCTGGGGTCGGTGGGCGGCGGGTTCGCCCGCCGCTCCCCGACCCCAGGGACGCGCGTCTTCGCCGACGGGGCCCGCGTCGGGGCCCGCCGCCGCTCACTTCTTGCGCGTCGCCTTCTTTGGGGCGGCGGTCGTCGTCGTCGCCGTCGCCTTGTCGGTCGCCTGCTTGCCGGCGGCGCCCGCCCCCGCGTCCTCCTTGTCGTAGCAGATGTCGCCGCTGTCCTTCTCGAGGAGCGCGATCTGGCTCTCCGCCTGCTTGCGGTGCTGCTCCGAGGCGTTGCTCTGATCGCCGAGGACCGCGCCGAAGTAGGCGATCGCGTTCTTGCACTGGCCGAGCTTGGCGAAGCCGAGGCCCGAGTAGTAGAGCGCGTCGGGGACGATCGGCGAGTCGGGCTGCTCCTGGATGATCCGGTAGAACTCGCCGAGGGCGCTCTTGTAGTCGCGCTCGCCGTAGAAGGTCAGGCCGACCTTAAACATCGCCTCGGCGAGCTTGGCGTCGTCGGGGTAGCGCGAGACGTAGGTGCGGAAGAGGCGGCGCGACTGCTTGTACTCGCGCTTCTTGAGGAGGCGCTCGGCCTCCGCCCAGAGGTCCGTCTTGCCCTCGGGGATCGACGTCGCCTCGTTGAGCTTGGTCTCGAGGGAGCTGACGCGGGCGTCGACGTCGCCGCGCAGCTCCTGGAGGGCGAGGTTGGTCGCCGACGCGACGAACTCCGCGTTCTCGGCGGCGCCGCGCAGCTCCATCACCTGGATCTCGACGTCGTCCATGCGCGCGCCGAGCCCCGCCTGCGAGCCGCGGAGGAGCTTCTCTGCCTCGGCGAGCTTCTCCTTGAGGTCGGCGAGGGTCTTCTCGGCGGCTTCGATCTCTTCGTCGAGCTTGGCGCTGCGGTCGTCGGTCTGAGCCTCGAGCTTGGCCACCTTGGCGGCGAGCTCGTCGTGCTGCGGCTTGAGGGTCAGGCAGCCCCCGAGCAGGGGCGCGAGGCCGATGACGAACGCAGCGCAGCCCGCCTGATTCAGGAGGCTGCGCTTCATTGTTTTCTCTCCTCCCACGCGCCGTCGCCGACGCGTGGAGTTCTTCAAGACGCCGCGCTCGTCGCGGCGGAAAGGGCTCAGGGCTGGGGCTGCTGCCAGATGAACTGGACGCGGCGGTCCTTGGCCATCGACCCCTCGTCGGTGCCGGTGGCCTCGAGGTCGCCCTTGGCGATCACCTGCATGCGACCGGGGTCGACGCCGAGGTTCGTCAGGAAGTCGCGGACGGCCCCGCCGCGGCGGTCGGTGAGCATGATGTTGTACTCCTCGGTGCCGCGCGGGTCCGCGTGGGCCTCGAGGATGATGCTGCCGCCGCCGCCGTTGGCGTTGATGCACTCGGCGAGCGACGTGAGCTGCTGCTGGACCTCGGCCGAGAGCTTGGGGCTGTCGAAGTCGAAGTAGACGACGTCGGTCGAGCACGGGCTCTGCGAGGCGTCCTGGTAGCCGCCCGAGAAGACGCACATGCCCATGTCGCAGATCTCGTCCATGGCGCACTCGTCGTCGGTCTGGCACTGACCGCCGCCGCCGCCGCTTCCGGGGGTGTCGCAGCGGCCGGTGCCCATGTTGCAGACGCCGGGCTGGCAGTCGAAGTCCTCGGAGCACGGGGCGCAGGCGCCGGCCTTGCAGACGAGGCCGTTCATGCACTCGATCGTCTGGGTGCAGGGCTGGCCGAGGCCGTCGGCGCCGCCTGCACCTGCGGGCACGTCCGCCGGGTCCATGCACAGGAACTCGAAGCAGGTCCACTGCTCGCCGTTGGGGCCCATCCCTGCGCAGTCCGTGTCGGCCTTGCAGTTCTGGCACGTCCCTTCGACGCAGGTCTCACCGCGCTCAGCGACGCAGTGCTTGTCCTTCTTGCACAGCGGGTACTCCGGCTTCTTGCAGGCCGAGAGCGACATGCCCAGCGCGGCGACGCCAAGGGCGAGGAGGTACTTGGACAGGCGAGGGAGCATTGCGCGCATGATTACAGACTCCGCGGCGACACGGCCAAATTTCCCGCAAGGATCGTGACGTGGGTCGGGGTTGGGGCTGGGGCGAGTTTGGCCCCAAAGCCGGCGCGGGAGGCCGTTGGGAAGGGATATCCCCGGTCCGAGTGCGTGTCAACCGCGCCACCCCGCCGGGCGGCGCGGGTTGGGGTCCGCGGCACAACTGGAGGGAGGCTCTGGGCCCCCGATCGCGCCGGGGCTGCGCCGCCCCGAAGCCGTGCGTGGGTCGCGGGGGGCCTGCGAATGATCCCCCGTTCTCGCCCCTCAGCGGGTGCTTTTCGCCCGCGGCTCTGGCATGGTTTGCCGCCATGAGCATCGCCGACAAGACGATGTTTGAGATCTACCGGGAGCGCGATTACAACCGCGCCTTCCA
>JAGQIT010000062.1 GCA_020431135.1 Myxococcales bacterium
GTTCTGCGGCTTGAGATCGCGGTGGACGACGCCGCGGTCGTGGACCACCGCGAGCCCGTCGGCGACGCGGATGAGGAGCGTCAGGATCTCCGGGAGCGAGCGCGGCGCGGCCGACAGCCAGACGTCGAGCGTCGTCCCCTCGACGTGCTCCATCACCAGGAACGCCCGCCCACGATCGACGCCGACGTCGTAGACCGCGACGACGTTCGGGTGGGTGACGCTGGCGAGTGCCCAGCCCTCGCGGAGCAGGCGCTCCTGCTGATCGGCGGCGAAGCGCTGGTTGAGCACCTTCACCGCGACCCGGCGGCGGAGCTCGGGATCGGTGGCGAGGAAGACCTCGCTCATGCCGCCGGCGCCGAGGCGCCCCTCGATCTGGTAGCGCGCGATCGTCTTCGTCGGCTTGTCGCCGACGCCGAAGACCTCGTGGAGGGTCGCCTCGAGGGCGAGCTGACGACCTAGCGGTCGTTGTGGGTCGGTCTGTGTCGCCCCTGGTTCTGTAGGGGTCCGTTGATCGTCGGCCATCGGCGGCGGGTCCTCGGCGTGCGTCAGAGGTGAAGTGCCCCGAGCGGCGCCGAATGGTCCATGCGTGGTCGACGCACTAGCGCGTGCTTCCGGGGCTGCCTGCGATCATCTGCCGGAGATCTGCGGCTGAGACATCCGCGAAGAGCTCGCGGATGATGCCGAGGCCACCCTCTGCGCCGTCCTCGCGCTGGCGTCGGAGCTGGCCCAGCTTGGTCAGCGCGACCGCGACCCGCCGCGGGTCGAGTTCGAGCTCCTCAACGCGCTTGCGGAGCTCGACGATCGCCCGACGGCGGCGCGAGCGGCAGGTGTTCTCGGGGATGTCGAGGGCGACCGCCGCCTCTGCGACCGTCAGGCCCTCGAAGAAGAGGAGCTCGACGAGGTCTTGGTGGACCATCGACAGCGACTGGAGGGCCTCGAGGAAGAGCCTGGTCGCCTCATGCTCGGCGACGATCGTCGACACTCCGGTCGCCGCGTCGCGGATGCTCATCTCCGGGAGCTCCGCCTCGGGGTGCCGCGCCTGCCGACGCAGCGCGTGCAGGAGGACGTTGCGGGCGACGCCAAAGAGGAACGCGCGGACGCTCGCGCCCTTCATCTTCTCAGGGGCGCGGGCGTAGACGACGAAGACCTCCTGGGCGAGGTCCTCCGCGAGGCTGGGGAGTCGGCGCTCGAAATAGGCACAGATCGCGTCGAAGTGGCGTCGGCAGAGCTCGCCGCCCGCAGCCTTGTCTCCGGACACAAACCTGGCGTGGAGGTCGCTATCCGACCCCTCGGCGTGGCGCTGCCGGACGCTCGCGGGGGAAGGTGGGGCGCGGAGCGGGTCTGCGGGCGTCTGCGGGTCGGCCTCCGGCGACCGGCCGGGCTCGCGGCGCGTTTCGTCGCGGGCGACGTGATCGACGGTGAGGTCGTGGTCTCCAGACAGGTCACGCCGAAACGACACAGCCTCCACCTCGAAGACCAGCGGGCGGTCCCCACGGTCGAGGGCACGGAGGAGGCGCTGATAGTCCGCGTGGCGACACCAAATACGCAGGACGGTGCTCCCCGCTCGTATGTGCACGGTGACGACGTCAGGGTTCCCCGTGAGGGCGCGAAATGAACGCAGCACCTGCTCGAGCTGTGCGGCCGTGAGCCGCTCGAAGGGGACCCTCAGAGTCAGCTCGATCTCCGCGTCGGCGCCGTAGCGCTCGCAGAGGGCGCTCGGCGGCGGCGCGTCGTCGCCGTCGAGTACCGCCCTCTCGAGGGCCTCGACGTCAGCTCGTCGTCCGGGTCGACTCTCCTGCAACTGACGAAAGAACCGTGAAGTCAGGAGACTCCGGCACGAGGGCGAGCACCGCGTTCGCGAAGAACTCGACGGGAGCGGAGTCCTCCTCGAGAGCGAAGCACACCTCCTGCAGCTCGGGATATCTCCTGAGGAGGCGAAGGAATTCCCTCGGCGAATACGCCTCGATGAGGTACTGAGAGAGGATGTGAGCGCTCGTCTGCCCAGGAGGCACGAGCACGTTGATACCGACATCTCTGCGCTGTGTCGAATGAGAAAGGGGCTCGCCGCGGTCTCGTTTCGGGCGTCCGAGAGGACATTCGCTCCCTTCGCCTCGCCTCTCCTCGCATATCCTGAGCCGCGGCCGCCTCGGTTCATTTGCGTCGACTACCCCGCGGGAGCGGCCCGCACGGCCGACTCCACGACGGGCCCTCGCGGAGGGCACACGGCGAGGGACGAAGCCCGAGAGCCAAGGGCCACGAGCCGATCGCCGACCGCTAGCGGCCTCCTGTGAGCCGCGCGCTCTCTCGCCGCAATCGTCGACGAGGGCAAGCGAGAGGCGCGCGGGGCTCTCCTCGAGTCGCTAGCGCACGCGGATCGTCCCCGACCACCAGGGGTACCAGCCCTCGACCTGACCGCCGGCCTCGCCCCAGCCGATGCGGAAGGACGTCGAGGCCATGCCGGTCTGGTAGATGGTCATCATACCGGGCCAGTCGACCTCGCACGTCGCGCAGTCGATGTTCATGTTCAGGGTCGCCGCATAGGACGTGACCGGACCCATCTCCTCTGCCGAGCCGAAGGACACGTCGCCCGTGCCGCCCGCCTTGTAGGCGAGGTTCCACGCCGTCTGCACCCAGCTCGTGTAGATATCCGAGGTGTTCCCGCCGCCGGTGGAGTTCGCCTTAATGACGTACTCGTGGAGGTAGAACTCGCTGAATCCGGCCGCGAAGGGGATCGTATAGTGATAGGAGTGGTTGCCGCCCGCGTCGCGGGTGAAGGGTCGACACTCCGCGTCGATGCCCTCCGTCGGCGCCTGGACGTCAAAGTCCATGACGGCCGAGAGGTTGGTGCAGGCGATCATCGGCGTCAGCTCCGTCCAGCCGCCGCCGTCGGTCTCCATGTCGCAGTAGACC
>JAGQIT010000063.1 GCA_020431135.1 Myxococcales bacterium
GTCGGTCTCCATGTCGCAGTAGACCTCGAAGGGCTCGATATCCGCGTCGCCGTCGACGTCGATGGTGTACATGCCGGATTGCGCGTTGGGGTCGGCCTCGATGATCGCCTTGCAGCTGGCGAGGATCGAGCAGGTGCCCGCGCTGCAGACGCCCTGGCCGCAGTCGGCGGAGCTGTTGCAGGCGCCGCCGAGGTCGCAGGGAGCGCAGCTGCCGCCGCAGTCGACGTCGCTCTCGTCGCCGCTGAGGAGGGCGTCGTCGCAGGCCGGGGCGGCGCAGAGGCTGGTGCAGTCGTCGGTCTCGTCGGCGTCGCCGTCGTCGCAGGCCTCGACCTCGAATTGCACATAGCCGTCGCCGCAGGAGGCGGCGACGCAGGTGTCGAGGCAGGCGTCCTCGTTGTCGTTGTTGCCGTCGTCGCACTCCTCGCCCTCGTCCTGCACGCCGTCGCCGCAGAGCGGATCGACGCCGGTGGTCGAGCCGGTCGGGTCGGTTGTGGAGTCAGTGGTGGAGTCGGTGGTGGAGTCGGTGGTCGAGTCTGTCGTCGACGCGGTGGGGTCCGTCGTCGAGGACGAGCTGCTGTCGCTGGTGCCGGAGCCGCTGCCGCTGTCCGTCTCGGTCTCGCCGACGCTCGCTGTGCCGGTCGTCGACGTCGTGTTCGAGGTCGTCGCCGTGTCGTCGCCGGTCGTCGAGTCGCTGTCGCCGACGCTGTCGTCGCCGCTGCAGGCGCTGAGGCCCACCACGAGTCCGAGCGCCGCCACCCATTCCATCCGCTGAAGAAGCTGTGCCATGGGACGAGCGTATCTGCTTTGTCGGGCGGCTCCCGGGCATCTCGCGTCTCAATAGACATGTCCGAAGGAGCATCCTCCTTTGATGGCGTCGACGATGGCGTGGTGCGGGTGTGTGCGCGGGGAGTCGACGATGTCGGCCCGTGCTCGTGTCCTCTCGCGCTAGAGACACCCCGGCGCGGATGGTGGGCCGCTGCACTAGGAGGGGCCTCGCACTCGTCGACAGGCGCCCCCGCGAATCCACGAGGAGCGGCGAATACGGCGCGCGTCGGCGTGTGTCCCAGGAACGCGCATATCCTCACCGATCGTCAGAGCCTGCGAGTACGTCGGGGATGCGCCGCGCCGCGAGGACACCGGGCGACGCCCGTCAATTGAGCTGAGACGCGCGCTGCTAGATGCCGCCGTCGATGCGGTCCCAGTCGAGATCCTTCTTCGGGACCTTGCGCAGGCCGCCGCGGCGCTTGTAGACGCGCTTGTCGGTGATCTCTTCGAACGACGGCTCCTCTGCGGTCGCCTCGGGTTGGCAGGGCTCGTCCTCGTCCGGCTCGGGGGCCTGGACGTGGGGCGGCGGCGCGTACTCGGGCGCGGCGACGTCGGGGATCTCGGGCGCGCTGCGGATGACGGCGATCTCGTCGACGTCGTCGTCGTCGGCGGTGAGGGTCTCGCCGTGCGGCGTGCAGGCGGCGAGGCTGAGGGCCGCGATGGCGGCGGCGCGGCGGAGCTTGGGTCGACGCAGGCGGGCGGCGGGGACGAGCGCGGGCTCAGGCGGGCGGCGCGGGCTGTCGGCGAAGAGCACGTTGCCGGCGGCGTCGCGGAGGTAGGAGATGCACACGCCGCTGCCGCGACGCGACGCGACGAAGGCCGCGGCCTCGGCCTCCCGCATCTTCGAGATGTCGGTGACGGTCGCCTGACAGTGGGCGCAGAAGACCTGCGGCTGGCTGCGATCGACCCCGAGGTCGTCGAGGTCGATCGGGCAGGGGCGCGAGAGCTCGAGGTCGCTGGCGTCCATGGGCAGGGGAAACGCACCGGCGAGGTTTCGGGTCTGTGTGTGTGGGTGAGGGGCGGAGTTGACCGGCGATGGCGGCGCGGCGGCGAAATTCAGGGCTTGACAGGGTCGCTCTACAGTTGTAGTTCAACTACACCTGTAGTTCAGACGATGCCTGACGACCTCCAACTCTCTGACCTCCAGCTCGCGATCATGCGGGCGCTGTGGGAGTGCGGCGAGGCCGGTGCCAGCGAGATCCAAGGGATCCTCGCCGACGGCGGCCGCGACCTCGCGCAGACCACGGTCTCCACCCTCCTCAGCAGGCTGTCGAAGCGCGGCCTCGTGAAGGCCCGGCGGCGCGGCCGGGGCTTCGTCTACAGCTCGGCGATCGCCGAGCATGAGATCCGCGAGTCGATGGTCTCGCGGGTCACCGATCACCTCTTCGACGGGGACGTCACCGCCCTCGTCTCCCACCTGCTGCGCCGCAGCGACGTCTCTCGTGATGACCTGGCGGAGGTCCGGCGGCTGATCGCCGCGGCCGAGCAGGCGAAGGAGTCTGACCATGAGTGAGCTCGCCCCCTGGACCCTCGACGTTCTCGCCTGGATCGCGACCTACACGATCCACAGCACCCTCCTGATCGTCGGCGTTCTCGCCGTCAACCGCCTGTGGAAGGGGCTCAGCCCGATCGCCCGCGACCTCCTGTGGAAGGTCGCGCTGGTCGGGCCGATCGCCACCGCGTCGCTCCAGCTCGGGGTCGGCTTCGACGGCTTCGGCGGCCGCGTGCCGCTGACGCGCGCGCCGGTGGTCGAGTCGATGCCCGCGCTCGCGCCCCCGGCGGTCGCGCTCGACACGTCGCGGCAGATCATCGTCGCCGACGCCGGCTCGGTGACCGTCCTGTCGATGTCGCGGGCGCTGCCGGAGGCCGCGTTCGAGGCCGCGCCGGCCGTCGCCGCGCCGACAACAGGTGACGGTGGCGAGGGCCTCAGCCCGACGCTCGCGGCGGTCGCCCTCGGCCTCCTCGGGCTCGGCTCGGCGGCCGCGCTCGTCCTCTTCGCCCGCCGCGTCCGTCGCGTCCGTCGCCACCTCTCAGGGCGCCGCGCGGTGGTCGAGGACCCGGCGCTCGAGCTCTTCCTCGAGCTCCGCTCGGGGATCCCCGGCAGCGCCAAGATGCGGCTGACGACGACGGCGGCGATCGGCTCGCCGGTCGCGCTGCTGGGCCGCGAGGTCTGCGTCCCTGAGCGCGTTCTCGACGACGGGGCGATCCC
>JAGQIT010000064.1 GCA_020431135.1 Myxococcales bacterium
CGCGGCATCATGCTGCTGGATTTCGAAGAGCATCGCCATCATCGGCGCATCATGCAGAATGCCTTCAAAAAGCCGGTGCTGGTGGAATATCTGAGTGAAATGAACGAGCCGATTGCGCGCGGTATCCGGCGCTGGCAGCCGGCGAAGAAATTCCATGTGTTCACCGCGATCAAACAGTTGACGCTGGATCTGGCCACCATAGTGTTCATGGGTGAGCAGTTGGGCCCCGAGGCCGATCAGATCAACCAGGCGTTTATCGACACCGTGCGGGCGGGTACGGCGCTGGTGCGTTATCCGGTACCCGGTGGCCGCTGGAAGAAAGGTCTGGACGGACGCAAGTTGCTGGTGGATTTCTTCCGTTCCCGCATCGACAGCAAGCGTGACAGCACCTCCAATGATCTGTTCAGCCAGCTGTGCCGCGCCGAAACGGAAGATGGCCACCGTTTTTCCGATGACGACGTCATCAATCACATGGTGTTCCTGATGATGGCGGCGCACGACACCTCGACGAGCGCGCTGACGTCGATGACCTACCTCCTCGCCGTCAACCCAGGCTGGCAGGAGCGCCTGCGGGCCGCGGCCAGGGCCGCCGGCGACGACCTCGAGGTCGCCCTCGACGACCCCGTCACCGAGCCCCTGACCTGGACGATGAAGGAGGCCCTGCGCCTCTACCCGCCGGTCGCGTCGATGCCCCGCTACTGCCTGCGTGAGCACGAGTGGCGCGGCTACCGGATCCCGGCCGAGACGATCATCGGCCTCTACCCGATCCACACCCACCACCTCCCCGAGGTCTGGACCGACCCCGAGCGCTTCGACCCCGAGCGCTTCGCCGAGCCGCGCCGCGAGGATCGCGAGCACCCGGGCGCCTGGGTGCCCTTCGGCGGCGGCGTCCACACCTGCATCGGCCAGCACTTCGCCGGCATCCAGATCCGCGCGGTCATGCTCCGCCTCCTCCGGCGCTTCCGCTGGCGGGTCGTCCCCGGCTACGCGATGCCCTTCGCCGCCGTGCCGATCGCCAAGCCCGAGGACGGGCTGCCGGTGACCCTCGAGCGGCTCGATTAGGCCGATCGAGAGAATCACCACAGTTCGCCGCGCCGCGAACCATGGTGATTTCAGAGGATGCCGCGATTCAGCGATCTATCGAATCAGCGGACCGCGTCGCGCCGCGTCAGCGCGACGCCGCACTCCACATGGTGCGTATAGGGAAACTGATCGAAGAGCGCGAGGCGGTCGATCGCGTGGGTCTGCGCCAGGACCTCGAGGTTCCTCACGAGGGTCTCCGGGTTGCACGAGATGTAGAGGATCCGCGGGTGCCCCTGGACGAGGCGCACGGTCCCGTCGTCGAGGCCGCTGCGCGGCGGGTCGACGAGCACCGTGTCGCATTGATAGCTCGCGAGGTCGATCCCCTGGAGGCGGCGGAACTCGCGGACGCCGCCCAGCGCCTGCGTGAAGTCCTCGGCCGACATGCGGACGATCTGGACGTTGTCGGCGCCGTTCGCCGCGATGTTAAATTGGGCGGCGGCCACCGACGGCTTGGCGACCTCGGTGGCGAGCACCCGGCGGAAGTTGCGGGCGAGGGCGATCGAGAAGTTGCCGTTGCCGCAGTAGAGCTCGAGGAGGTCGCCGTCGGCGCCTTCGGTGACGTCGAGCGCCCACTCGAGCATCTTCACGCTCACCGCCGCGTTCGGCTGCGTGAAGCTGTTCTCGACCTGGCGGTAGACGAGCTCGCGGCCGCCGACGGTCAGGCGCTCGTCGACGTAGTCGTGGTCGAGGCAGATCTTGGTCTTGGTCGCCCGGCCGATCAGCTCCAGCGCGTAGCCCTCGCCGCGCAGGCGCTCGCGCAGCGCCCGCGCCTCGGCGGCCCAGTCGTCGCCGAGCGGGCGGTGGTAGAGGAGGCTGATCACGACCTGCCCGCTGAGCGTCGACAGGTAGTCGATCTGGAAGAGCTTGCGCCGGAGGACGGGGTTGTCCTTGATCGCGTCGATCATCCGCGGCATCAGCTCGCAGATCAGCTCGCTCGCCGCCGGGAAGCGGTCGACGCGGAGCCGCTCGCGCGTCTCCTGGTCGAAGATGATGTGGTAGAGGTCGTCGCCGTCGTGCCAGACGCGGAACTCCGCGCGCATGCGGTAGTGGCTCGGCGGCGAGCGGAAGACCTCGATCGCCGGCGGCGAAAAGGGGGCCATGAGCTCGCGCAGGCGGCCGACCTTGGCGGCGAGCTGGGCGTCGTAGTCGGCGACGGGCAGTTCCTCGGGAGTCACGGGCCGGGCGATTGTAGGGGCGACGCGGGCGTTGTCTAGGAGCTAGGGGAACACAGCGAGGGCCTCGCCTGTCTGCCCGTGCGTGCGCCCCTGGGCCCGCGGAGGCGGCGAGCGCAGGCGAGGCGCCGGGAGGACCCGCGGCCGCCGTGCGGCGGGCCGGGCAGCGGGCTGCTATCCTCGACCCGCGATGGCCATCGTCGCGGTCCTCCTGTACTTCTCGGTGCCCGCCGCGGCGATCCTCTACGTCGTGGTGATGTCGGCGCGGCGCCAACGCAGGCTCAACGCCGAGCTCCGCCGCCGCGACCCCGCCTTCGCCGAGACCCTCAGCCTCGCCGCGCTCCGCCGCGACCCCGAGGGGATGCGCGCGCGGATCGGCGACAGGGTGACGACGGTCATCGCCACGGCGACGCCGGTCTTCACCGGGGGCAGCAGCGCCGGCGGCAACGTCTTCACCCGCTACACCAGCTTCGTCATCGACACCAAGGGCGAGAGCCACGACCTCGAGGTCTCCGACGACGCCGACGAGGTCGTGAGGAACGCCCGCTGGGTCGCCGAGCTCTTCGGCGTCCCCCTGGAGTCGGACGCCCCCGGCGACGACGGCCGGGCGAGCGCCGGCGACGGGGCGGAGGACGCCGACCCCGAGGTCGCGGCGATGGAGGCCCGCCTGCGCAAGCGGCGGATGATCCTCGGCGTCAGCGCCCTCGTCAGCGGCCTCGGCATGTGGCTCTTCACCGGCTACATCTACTGGCTCCCCTACGTGACGTACCAGGAGGAGCTCGCCGCCTACGAGGCGAAGTCGGCGGCTGTCAGCGCGACGCTCGCGGCCGTCGCCGCCGATCCCGACGCCGAGCTCCCCGAGGGCTCCGCCGACGACGTGCTCAGCATGATGTTCACGCGGGAGCCGACGTACGAGGCCCACCCCCTCGCCATCGCGACCCTCCCGCTGATGATCGGCGGCCTCGGCCTGATGATCGGCGGCGCCTCGATGCTCCGCAAGGCGCGGGCCGAGGCGCGGATCGCCCGCGCGTCGCAGTAGCCGCGGCGGGCCTGTCCGCCGGCGCATCCGCGGCCGCGCGCGGCCGCGAATTCGTCTATCGTCGGCGCTGATGCTCGCGCCGCCCTCGACCCCCCGCGCCCCCTCCTGTTTGACCGTCGTCGGGCTCGCGCTCTCCCTCGGCGCCTGCGCGGGCGGCTCGGACGACACGAGCGCCGGCTCGGCGACGACCACCGGCGCGACCGACTCGGCGACCGCCAGCGAGGCGACGACCGAGGCCACGACGACCGCCGCGACCGAGACCGCGGGCGAGAGCGAGGGCACCACCGGCGAGGGCTTCGACCCCTACCCCTGGCCCGACGAGGCGCTCAGCGCCCTCGTCGATCCGCGGATCGGCAGCGGCGGCCTCGGCTACACGGTCGGCACCATGAACCCGGGCGCGTCGCTCCCCTTCGGGATGATCAAGCCGGGCCCCGACACCGGCCTCGGGCCGCTCCAGCTCTCGTTCCTCAATTGCACCGGCTACCACTACGACCAGACCGACATCTGGGGCTTCAGCCACTCGCGGATCAACGGCATGGGCGTCCCGGACTACGGCGCCGTGCTGGTCACGCCGACCACCGGCATGACCCCCGAGAAGGCGGCGATCGCCGGCGCACGCTCGCCCTTCGACCACGCGGACGAGGTCGCCGAGCCCGGCTACTACGCGGCGACGCTGATCGACCCGGCGATCCGCGCCGAGCTGACGACGACCGCCCGGGTCGCCCGCCACCGCTACACCTGGGACGAGCCGAGCGCCGACGCGGCCGTCGTCCTCAACCTGGCCTACAACCCAGGTGAGGGGAAGTCGACGGCGAGCGAGGTCGAGATCGACGCCGAGGCCGGGACGATCCGCGGGATGATGACCGTCTACGGCGGCTACTCGAAGCGCTTCGACGGCCTGCCGACGTACTTCGCCGGCCGCTTCTCGCGGCCGATCGCCGGCTACGGCGTGTGGGACGACGAGGGCGAGCTGCTCGCCGACACGGCCGCGCACAGCGGCGCGCAGATCGGCGCCTGGCTGACCTTCGACCTCGGCGGCGACGCGGCCGACGTCGCCCTCGACCTGGCGATCTCCTACGTCTCGGCGGACGAGGCCGCGGCCAACCTCGCGGCCCTCGGCGACGCCGGCTTCGACGACACGCGCGCGGCCGCGACGGCGGCCTGGGAGGCGGAGCTCGGGCGCGTCCGCGTCCTCGGCGGCGACGACGAGCACCGCCGGCTCCTCTACTCGGCGCTCTACCGCAGCTTCCTCGCGCCGACGCTCTTCACCGATCAGAGCGGCGCCTACCGGGGCTTCGACGGCGAGGTCCACGACGCCGGCGGCACCGACTACTACAGCGACTTCTCGCTCTGGGACACCTACCGGACGGTCCACCCGCTCTTCAACCTCCTCCAGCGCGACCGCCACGGGGCGATGCTCCAGTCGCTCGTGCGCATGGCCGAGGAGGGCGGCGAGCTGCCGAAGTGGCCGCTGGGGATCGGCTACACCGGCGGCATGGTCGGGACCAGCGCGGACCTCGTGCTCGCCGACGGCTACCTCAAGGAGATCGCCGGCTTCGACGTCGACGCGGCCTACGTCGCCGCCCGCCGCCACGCGACTGAGCCGGTGAAGAGCGCCGGCCGCTCGGGGATCGCCGGCTACCGCGAGCGCGGCTGGGTCGCCGCCGACGAGAGCAGCTCGTCGGCGTCGCGGACCCTCGAGTTCGCGCACGCCGACTACGCCCTCGGGCGCTGGGCCGCGGCCCTCGGCCACAGCGACGACGCCGCCCTCTTCGGCGCCAGCGCCAGCAGCTGGAAGAACCTCTGGGAGCCCGGCGTCGGCTACCTCATCGGCCGCAACGCCGACGGCTCGTTCCTCAAGGACGGCTTCGATCCCGAGGTCTGGCAGAGCTACTACGCCGAGGGCACGGCCCACCACTACCTCTGGTCGGTCCCCCACGACGCCGCCGGCCTCGCCGAGGTCATGGGCGGCGCCGCGGCGATGCGCGAGCGCCTCACGGCCTACTTCGAGACCTCGGCGAACTTCTACAACGGCGGCGGCTACACCCCGCTCGAGCCCGTCCCATTCTACTGGCAGTCGAACGAGCCGTCGCTCCACGACCCCTACCTCTTCTCGGAGATCGGCGATCCGGCGTCGACGCAGCGCTGGGTCGCCTGGGCGCGCGAGCGCTTCTATGGGCTCGGCGCCGACGGCCTCCCCGGCAACGACGACGCCGGGACGATGAGCGCCTGGTACGTCTGGGCGGCGATCGGGCTCTACCCCCTCCCCGGCGCCGACGGCTACTGGATCACCGCGCCGGTCTTCGACCGCCTGGAGCTCGACCTCAGCGACGCCCAGGCGCCCGACCGCAAGCTCGCGATCATCGCCGAGGGCGACGCCGGGGCCGGGGCGATCTACGTCGCCGGTGCGACCTTCGCCGGGATCCCGCTCGATCGCCCGTGGGTCACCTGGGACCAGCTCCGCGCCGGCGGGACCCTGCGGATCCAGCGGTCGGCGACGCCGACGGACTTCGGCGCCGCGCCGTAGCTCCGGCGCTCGCGCGCGCCGCAGTCATGACATGACCACGAGGACATCCCTCACGATCGCCGCGGCGAGCAGGTGAGCCTGCGACGACCGCGATCGGTACGCAGGCAGAGCCTCGAACCACCGCCTACGCGCGTCGCGTCGCAGCCGCCTACGCGCGGCTCCGGGGCGCGCAGCGGCGCTCGACATCGCGGGCGCCGAGGAGTACCTAAACAACGGTCAAACCGCGACCAGAGCGGGTTTTTCTTCGGAATGCTCCGCGAGAATCGCGGCGCGAGCGACGGGCGACCAGGAACATGCAGGCGAGCCGCGAATTCATCGACCCCCGCACCGATCCCCCTCGCTTCGTCGCGGTCGAGGTGCCGCGCGGCGCGGGCTTCACGATCCAATCCGGGCCGTGGGGCGGCCCGCTGGACGACGAGCGCCGCGCGCTCGAGGATCCGGTCGAGGCGATCAAGGCACACATCGCGGCCGTCGGGGAGCTGCTCGACGTGGGCTTCGTCGAGCTCGGACCGTGGCTCGTGGTGACGCATGACCCAGAGCGCGTGCGCGTGCGTCCGCCGATGACCCGCTTCTTCGAGACGCGCCGAGGCGACGAGGTGCGGCGCGAGGACTGCGGGACCGTCAAGGGCGCGCTCGCGGCCTTCGAGGCCTGGCTCGGGCAGCGGCCGGACGACCGACTCGAGGCGCCGCCCTGGGGAGAGGTCGACGTCGACACGGGCCTCTACGGCGAGCACGCGGAGCACTTCGAGGACGACCCCGCGGCGGTCCAGCGGCGCTACTACCAGCGCAAGGCGGCGCCGCACGACGAGTTCGGCCCCGAGCTGTGGCTCTTCCCGAGCGGCGCGACGCGGCAGGCCGTCACGCAGCTGCTGACCGAGGCTCAGGGGGTCGTCGCCGAGTGGTACGAATCGGGGCGGCTCAGGGGCCTGCTCAGCCACCACAACGGCGAGCTCCGCGGACCCGCGCTGACCCTACACGAGGAGGACGGCACGATCGAGGGGCGGCACATCTACGACGCGGACGGGGGGCGGCGAGGCGTCCTCATCTACGAGGGAGGCGAGCTCCTCGTCGAGGCGCCGGAGGGCTCGACCGCGAGCGACGACCGGCGCGGGCTGTGGACCACCCATCGGGCGAACGGCCGGCACGAGACCCTCTACGATCCGCCAGGCCACGCGCGGTGGACAAAGGTGTACCGGCCCGACAGCGACAGCCTAGCGAAGCTCGAGGAGCGCCTCGACGACGAGCGCACGCGGACCACCAACTACAGCGAGAGCGGCCTCGTCTCCCTGGTCTACGAGTCTACCCCGGAGGGCATCGACGTCACGAGCTACCACGACGACGGCGAGACGGTCGCCTCGATCGGGCGCTGCCTCCCCAGCGGCGAGCGCGAGGGCGAGTGGCGGCTCTTCGACGCGCAGGGCGAGCCGCGCGCGGTCTGCCACTATCGCGCCGACACGAAGTGCGGGGTCTGGACCTCGCGCAACAAGGACAACCTGATCACCAAGACCTACCGCCCGGACGGCACCCGCGAGTCGATCCTCTGGGAGCGCCACGACGGCACCCGCGAGGTCCGCAAGTCCTTCGACGAGGACGACGATACGCAGACCATCGAGGCCTACCGCGACGACGGCAGCCTGGGCCGCCGCCTCTATCGCATCGGCTCCAGCAACGACTGGGCCATGGCGACCTTCCTCGCCGACGGGACCACCGTCGCGTCGACCGGGCCGATCGACTCCGAGGGTCGCTACCACGGCGTCGTCACCGAGCTCGACCCCGCCGGCGAGAAGATCGGCGAGTCGCGGTGGGAGCACGGCGAGCTGCTCTCGTCGACGACCGGCGCTACTATCGAGGTCGTGACCCCCCCGACGCGCAAGAAATCGATGAAGCCGCTCTTCGACTGCCTCGAGCGGGGCGCCTACGCGCCGGCGCCCAAGACCGGCTACGGCGAGTTCAACGCGGCCGCGCCGGACCTCCCCGAGACCCTCGAGAGCCACCTGGCGTGGCTCCACTGCGTCGCCTCCGAGGAGCTCGACGCGCTCGCGCCGGCGAACCCGAAGGGCGCCTGGCGTCATCGCAGCGACGCCGGCTCGGAGCTGCGGTTGAAGCACGCGCGCAAGCGGCTCAAGCAGGCGATCGTCACCCGCGCAGACGGGACGCGGGCAGCCGAGGCCGACTACGTCCACCGCCCCCAGGACGCGACCACCCCCGTGCACATCGACGTCCGCATCTACCACCCGGACGGCGCGGCGCTGCGGCGCTGGGGGACGCTGCGCGGGTTCTTCCCGTGGCACGCGCAGGACCGCCTCCACGTCCGGCGTATGGACTGGTGGTACGAGGCGGCGGCCGACGGCAGGGTGCTCCGCGCCCAGTGCTTTGCGCCCAACCTCGACGCGGATTATCGCTACGAGGCGCTCTATGATCATTCGAGCGAGCGTTCGAAGCGCGGCTTCGCGGCGATCGAGACGGCCGCGGCGAAGGCGGCCTCGCGGGCCCCCTCGCGCGCGGCCTTCCTCAAGATCTGCCGCCTCGTCGAGGAGGCCGCGCTCGTCGACGACGCGCAGACCCGCGAGGAGCTCATCCCGCGCCTGCGCGAGGCGATCGAGGCGTGGCCGCCGCGCCTGCGGATGGCGCCGTGGCTGTGGATCAACCGCCTGGTGCTCGGGGCGCTGCCGGTGGAGGCGCTCCACCTGGCCAGCGCCCTCTCGCTGACGGCGGCCATGGCCGCGCACTACCTCAACACGCCGAACTACCCGCTCCTGCTCCGCTGGCTCGCCGACTACCCTACGGACGGCCCGACCGTCGAGGGGATCTCGATGAGCTTCTCCGACGACGTCGCGGAGGCGCTCCGCAACGCGACGGAGGCCGAGCCGCAGGCGCGCTACCACCCGACGCCGGGGCACGAGGGCAGCCTCGACCTCGACGAGATCTTCCACTACGACGACGATCACCTCCCCGTGCTCCTCGGGTCGCCGCTGCTGCGCGACGTGAGGGTGCTCGACGTCTCGTGGCAGCCGACGAGCCGCGACTTCGACTGGGACTACCAGGGGATCCTCGACGGCCGCGGACTGACCCTCGGCGACGTCGCCCAGCACCTGTCGTCGGATCGCCTGGAGGTGCTCGATCTCCGCGGCCAGTGCAGATCGCCGCGCTCGCAGCTCTCGCGGAGATCGCTGGCGAAGGCCCACAAGCAGCGCCTTCACGGGCTCAAGGTCCTAAACCACGGCGGCGGTCACCCGCTCGGCGACGCGACCCTCAAGAAGCTCGCCGCCCTCGCGCCGGCCCTCGAGGAGCTGGCGATTCGACCAGGTGAAGCGGGGCAGGTGCTCTCCGGCTACGACTTCGACGAGTGGGAGCCGAGCGAGGGGCGCGACTCCGTGTACGGGCGGCTCCACGAGCACTGGGGGATCTACGGCAACGACGACATCGCCACCATGCGCACGACCGACGCCGCCTGGAAGGCGCTCGCCAAGCTCCCGCTCCGCCGCGTGACCCTCGGCACAACGCACGAGGACCACCGCTTCGCGGACGACGTCGACGTCGCGGTTCTCAAGTGCTACGAGGTCCAGCTGCGGCCGCTGATCGCGGCGTGGGAGGCGTACTTCGACGCCTAGGAGGCTCTCGCGAATCGGCGCGCGGTCGTCTCACGCCGCGATCGTCGGCCCTCTCGGCTTTGCAGGCTCTGGCGGAGACGAGAGGCTCGGACAGCCCGAGAGACCAGCGTCCGCGAGCCGCCAGGCCCCTCTGTCACAGGCTCGCCGCGCCGCGCCGCACGAGCGCTTCTTGGCGGTCGCAGACGGGCGCGCGGGCGGTGCCTCGCTGCCGTCGCAACGGGCCGCGAGGGCTGGTAGGCTCCGCCCATGCCTAACCTATCCCTCCCGCTCTTCCTCGGCCTCGCGGCCTGCCTCCTCCTCCCCGCGTGCAGCGGCGACGACGGCAAGGCGAGCGCCACCGACCCCACCGGCGAC
This sequence comes from Myxococcales bacterium, assembly GCA_020431135.1. Lineage (GTDB taxonomy): Bacteria > Myxococcota_A > Polyangia > Nannocystales > Nannocystaceae > JADJRG01. The sequence continues at coordinate 9,787 of JAGQIT010000064.1, forward strand.
GCGACGTCGACCAGCGGCACCTCCTCCGGGACCACGACCGCCTCGTCGTCGGCCAGCGCGTCGACGAGCGCCACCGACTCCGACACCGGCACCGCGACCGGCACGACGACCGGCGATCCCGTCGCCTGCACCGACACGCTGCCGCCCGCCGGCAGCCCCTGCGCCACCGAGAACGAGACCTGCGCCCCGGACGCGGATCCCTGCGACCCCTACACCGAGGCCGTGTGCACCGGCGGCGTCTGGACCCACAACGACATCGGCCCCGGCGACCCCAACGAGTGCAGCGTCGTCCCCTGCGACCCCGACAACCTCCCCGCGGAGGGCGATCCGTGCGCGGACGACGGCGAGTTCTGCTCCCCCGGCTGCGAGGATCCCTGCGAGTTCTGCAACGTCATGGAGTGCAGCGGCGGCGAGTGGTCGCCGCTCGAGGTCTTCCCCGCCGAGTGCCTGAGCTGTGAGGAGATCTGTCCCTTCGTTCTCAAGGGCGACTGCGAGGGCGGGCCGCCCGACATGGAGGCCTGCGTCACCGGCTGCATGGAGTACCAGGGCAACGAGTGCAAGATCGCCTTCAACACGATGCTCGCCTGCGTCGGCCCCGAGCCGACGTACACCTGCGACGACGACCTGCGGCCGACGGTCGAGGGCTGCGAGTCGCAGTACGCCGAGCTCTACGCCTGCATCTTCCCGTAGCGCCGGGCCGCGCCGCCCCGGCCTGCAACGACGCCCTCCTCAGCGGCGACGAGAGCGACGTCGACTGCGGGCGGGAGCCGCGACCCGTGCGACCTCGGCGGCGCCTGCAACAGCTCCGCCGACTGCGGCGCGGGCGTGTGCGGCGACGAGAGCGCCTGCTCGATCGTCGCCAGCTCCAAGGCGATCCTCGAGGCCGACCCGGGGTCCCGGTTCGGCATGTACACGATCGACGGCGATGGCGACGGCGACATCGAGCCCTTTGAGGTCTTCTGCGACATGGAGACCGACGGCGGCGGCTGGACTGAGCTGACGCCGATGATCGCCTGCACGAGCCTCTCGGCGGTCATGGACTACGACGTCCAGGCGCCGACCGAGGGGATCGACGCCGAGTGCCGCCCCTATACGCGCGACGCCGCGGGCGCCCACTCCTATCACTATACGATCCCCTCCCCGGCCGGCTTCTCGGGGTTCTACCTCAACGAATACGTCATGAAGGCGAACGCCTCCGGCGGCGTCAACACCTCGGATATCTACGCGAGCTGGAGTCAGACAGTGTGGACCAGCGCCTATCAGGGCTCGACGGGCGACATATCATTCGGCTCGGCGGCGGAGGCGGGGCCGTGACCTCGTATGGCGCGACCCTGAACATGAACATCGACTGCACGATCTGCGAGGTCGCCTGGCCCGAGGGGATGGCGATCTACCAGACCGGCATGGCGTCGACGGAATTGCGCATCGGCTGGGGTGAGGCCGGGAGCCAGGCGGAGGGCTGGTTCCCGTGGTGGTCGGGGACGATCCGCGTCCGCTAGGAGGAGCGCCGAGCCGCGCGCTCGCGGCCTAGCATAGCTGCGGCGCGCGGACCTGCGCGGCGCGGGGCGAACCTGCGATCGACGCGCGCTCTGTCGCCGCGTCCGCCCGTCGTAGGAGCCTTCGACGCGGCGACACGGCGCTATCATCCGCCGGTGTCTCTCAAGGGCGTAGCCAAGGCCACCCTCGCGATCCTCGAGGCCGGCGAGTACGTCGCGCCGTCCGGCGCCCGCGTCGACATCGGCGCGGCCCAGGCCGCCGCCGTCGCGGGCTCGCGCCTCTACACCCCCGACGAGGTCGCGGCCCTCGTCGCCAGGCGGGCGCCCGGCGGCCCGGCGCCGGCGCTCGAGATCACCGCCGAGACCACCCAGGAGGCGACACGCCGCCTCTGCGTCGCCGGACATACGGACGTCGTCGCCCTCAACTTCGCGTCGGCGCGCAACCCCGGCGGCGGCTTCCTCGGCGGCGCGCGGGCGCAGGAGGAGGAGCTGTGCCGCTGCTCCGGGCTCTACCCGACGCTCCTCGGCCACCGCGCCTACTACGAGGTCAACCGCCAGCAGCGCTCGCTGATCTACACCGACCACATGATCTTCTCGCCGCGCGTCCCCTTCTTCCGCGTGCACGGGCGCGACGAGCCGCTCGAGGAGCCCTTCTTCGCCGGCGTGATCACGGCGCCGGCGCCCAACGCCGGGCCGCTCCTGCGCCGCGATCCGAGCGCCAAGCCGGCGATCCGCGAGGCCTTCGCCCGCCGCTGGCGCAACGTCCTCGCGGTCGCCGAGGACAACGACAGCCGCCACCTCGTCCTCGGCGCGTGGGGCTGCGGGGCCTTCCACAACGACCCGCGGGTCGCCGCCGACACCCTCGCCGACGCGCTCGACTCCGGGCGTTTTGCGGGGTCGTTCGCGCAGATCACGATCGCGATCCCCGACAGCGGCAAGAGCAGCGACAACCTCCGGGCCTTCCGCGCGCGCCTGGGCGGCTAGGCCAGAGGGTCGCCGCCCGCACCACCTCGCCGGCGACAACGGTCGCTGGCCCGGACGCGTCGCTCCACTCGCCTCCGCCAAAGGCCGGACCGACAACCCCACGCGACGGCGTCCGGCGTCGCTGTTCGCGGCACGAGATCATACGCAGCGCTCGCCGCCGATCAGGGCCGCGAGAGCCCCGCACGAGCGCTGCGCGAGGCCACGCGCCGAATGCTCGGACAGCCTCCTAG
>JAGQIT010000941.1:0-2400 GCA_020431135.1 Myxococcales bacterium
CGGCGACGGCGACGGCGAGACGACGAAGCCGAGCCTCGAGAAGCCTGTCGACGCCGAGCTTATCGGCCCCGGGCCCGCGCCCCTGAGCCTCGAGATCAACGGCCAAAGCCGCGCCCTCGAGGTCGCCCCCAACACCACCCTCCTCGCCGCCCTGCGCGATCACCTCGACATCACCGGCGCCAAGGAGGTCTGCGATCGCGGCGCCTGCGGGGCGTGCATGGTTCTCGTCGACGGGACGCCGATGAACGCGTGCATGCTCCTCGCCTTCGACTGCGAGGGCCGGGCGATCACGACGGTCGAGGGCCTCGCCGCGGCCGGCACCCTGAGCCCGCTGCAGGAGGCGTTCATCGCCCACGACGCGGCGCAGTGCGGCTACTGCACCTCGGGGATGCTGATCTCGGCGACGGCGCTGCTGCGCGGCCCGACCGCGGGGGCGCTCGATCACGCGGCGATCGCCAAGGGCATGGCCGGCAACATGTGCCGCTGCGGCTCCTATCACAACATCGTCGCGGCGATCGAGAGCGTCGCCGGCGGCGGCAAGGAGGGCGCGTAGATGTTCGGCGAACCCCCCAAGAAGGCCGGCGACACGGTCGTCTACACCCTCCACCTCGGCTTCGACGACGAGCTCAAGAAGGTCAAGGTCGAGGTCCCGAGGGACGAGCCGCGCCCCTGGGACGCCGACTCCGAGCTGACCGTCGTCGGTAAGGCGACGCCGCGCGTCGAGGGCCGCGACAAGGTCTCGGGCGCGGCGACCTACACCCACGACGTCCGCCTGCCGGGGATGCTCCACGCGGCGATCCTCCGGTCGCCGCACGCGGCCGCGGAGATCGAGCACATCGACGTCGGCCCGGCGCTGCGAAGGCCCGGGGTCAAGGCGGCGATCCCCCTGGTCAAGGTCGGCGGTCGGGTGCGCTTCGCCGGGGCCGACATCGCCGCGGTCGCGGCGAGCACCCGCGCCGAGGCCCGCGCCGCGCTCGCGGCGATCGACGTGCGCTACAGGCCGCAGCCCTTCGTCGTCGACCCCGACGAGGCGATGCAGCCGGGGGCGCCGGAGGTCCACCAGGGCGAGGTCTCGGAGCGGCGCACCGAGGGCGATGAGCCGAGCGAGGGCGGCGGCGCCCGGCGCCAGGGCAACGTCCGCATGAGCCCGTCGCAGAAGAAGGGCAACGCCGCCAAGGGCCTGCGCCAGGCCAAGGTCAGCCACGACGCGACCTACACGACCCAGGTCCACACCCACTCCGCGCTCGAGACCCACAGCATCGTCGTCCGCTGGGACTCGGCGAAGTCGATGAGCGCCTGGTGCTCGACGCAGGGGATCTTCTCGGTCCGCGACGAGCTCGCCAGCGTCTTTGAGCTGAGGCCCGCCGACGTCCGCGTCTACACGCCCTTCATGGGCGGCGGCTTCGGGGCGAAGTTCGGCGCCTCGGCACCGGGCTCGCGCCTCGGCTACGTCGCCGGCGAGCTCGCGCGCAAGGCCAAGGCGCCGGTCTCCCTCCTCCTCGATCGCCACGAGGAGCACGTCTGCACCGGCAACCGCCCGAGCTCGAGCCAGCGCGTCAGCCTCGGCGCGACCGCGGCCGGCAAGCTGACGGGGATCCACGTCGTCGCCCACGGCACCGCCGGCATCGCCACCGGCGCGGGCGTCGGCAACAACGCCTTCGGGATCTACACGCGCTGCCCGAACATCCTCGTCGAGAGCCGCGACGTCTTCTGCAACACCGGGCCGGGGACCGCCTTCCGGGCGCCCGGGCACCCGCAGGGGGCCTTCGCGATCGAGCTCGCCCTCGACGAGCTGGCGGCCAAGCTCGGCAAGGATCCGCTCGAGCTGCGGATCGATCACGTCGATCACCCGGTCCGCCGCTACCAGCTCGAGCTCGGGCGCGACCGCTTCCGCTGGGCCGCGCGCCGCGAGGCCGCCGCGAAGGCCCGCGAGCGCGGCGCCAGGATGCGCACGGGGGTCGGCGTCGCCTGCTCGATCTGGGGCGACTACGGCCGCGGCAAGGCGGCCCGCGTCACCGTCAGCGTCGACCGCGACGGCAACGTCGAGGTCCGCAACGGCGTCCAGGACATCGGCGGCGGGATCACGACGGTCCTCGGCATGGTCGTCGCCGAGGTCCTCCAGCAGCCGCTCGCCAAGGTCCAAGTGCGTGTCGGCGACAGCGACCTCGGGCCCTCGGTCGGCAGCGGCGGCTCGCAGACCACCGCGTCGGTCGCGCCCGCGGCCCGCAACGCCGCCGAGCTGGTGAAGGCCGAGCTCAGCGAGCTCGCGGCGAAGCTCCTCGACGCCAAGGGCCCGGCGGACGTCGCCTGGGGCCCCGGCGGCGCGGTGTCGACCGCCGGCGGCCGGCGCAGCCTGAGCTTCGCCGAGCTGTGCAAGAAGATCCAAGGCGAGGCCGTGGT
>JAGQIT010000941.1:2465-3851 GCA_020431135.1 Myxococcales bacterium
GGCGTCCAATTCGTCGAGGTTCTCGTCGACACCTGGACCGGCGTCGTCACGGTCCCGGAGGTCCTCGCGATCCACGACGCCGGCCGCGTCCACAACCCGCTGACCTGCCGCTCGCAGGTCAACGGCGGCGTCGCCCTCGGGATCAGCTACGCGCTCACCGAGACGCGGGTGATGGACCGCGGCAGCGGCCGCATGCTCAACGCCAACCTCGAGAGCTACAAGATCGTCGGCGCCCGCGACATGCCGAAGCTCGACGTGATCTTCACCGAGGTCCACACCGGCGCCAACTCGACCGGGGCGATCGGCATCGGCGAGCCGGCGACGATCCCGACGGCCGCGGCGATCGCCTGCGCGGTCTACGACGCCGTCGGTCGCCCGGTGCGGTCGCTGCCGATCACCCCCGACAAGGTCCTCCGCGCCCTCGAAGGCCAGGCCTAGGAGCACGCTATGGAGCCCTTCTCCCTCATCCGTCCCCGCACCCTCAAGGCCGCGCGCGACCGGGTCACCGGCGCCGCCGACAAGCGGGTCTTTAAGGCGGGCGCCGTCGACCTCCTCGACCTCCTCAAGGAGGGCCTCGCCCGCCCCGACGAGCTCGTCGACCTCCACAGCCTCCAGGGGGCCGAGGGGGAGGCGATGCGGGCCCTCGCGCCCGCCGAGGGCTACTGGTCGATCGGCGCCCTCAACACCCTGGCGACGATCGCCGCCTCCGGCCTGCCCGAGCCCTACGCCGCCCTCAAGGAGGCCGCAGGCTCCGCCGCGACGCCGGGGATCCGCAACCGCGCGACCCTCGGCGGCAACCTCCTCCAGCGGCCGCGCTGCTGGTACTTCCGCCACGGCGACCTGGGCTGCCTGAAGAAGGGCGGCGAGAGCTGCCTGGCCGACGGCGGTGAGAACAAGTACCACGCGATCCTCGGCGGCGGCCCCTGCTTCATCGTCCACCCGTCGACCCTCGCCGTCGCCCTCGTCGCCCTCGGCGCGGAGGTAGAGATCCTCGGCGACGCGGGGGCGCGGACGATCGGCGCGGAGGAGCTCTTCGCCCTGCCGCGGACGAGCCCGCTGACCGAGCACACGCTCGCCGCCGGCGAGGTCATCCGCGCGGTCCGCCTGCCGGCGGCGCCGGCGAGCCAGCGCTCGGTCTACGAGGTCGCCAAGGAGAAGCAGTCCTTCGACTGGCCGCTCGCCGAGGTCGCCGCGGCGATCACCGTCGAGGGCGGGGCGATCCGCGTCGCGCGGATCGGCCTCGGCCACGTCGCCCCGGTGCCGTGGCGCGCCGTCCAGCTCGAGCAGGCGCTCGTCGGCCAGGCGCCGAGCGCCGACCTCTTCGCCCGCGTCGCGCCGCTGGCCACCCAGGGGGCGCGCCCGCTCGGCCAGAACGCCTACAAGATC
>JAGQIT010000942.1 GCA_020431135.1 Myxococcales bacterium
AACATTTTTCGCTGAGGCAACACGACCGGAAAGTCAAATTGACGTCGATCACTCCGTGCATTCGCCGAAGACGATCACCGTCGCGCTGAACCTGACGAACGACCGCAAGAACCTCCTCGACCTCGCCGTGCGCTTCTTCGTGACGACGGACGCGCGCGAAGATGATCCGATGGATGTCGCGCCTCCACGCTGCTTCGGTCTTCTTCGGGGCCTTGGTCGGGCCGATTGATGACGGGGGCGTCGGCCGGCAGGCTCAGCCACGACCCTACCCGGCCCACCCGCCAGGCGACGCAGTGCAAGCCTAGGCCGAGGACGGCGACGAGGCCGAGCAGGTGGCGCAGGAGGGTGCGTTCATGGCGTGTCCGCGTGGGCGTGGTCGGTCGCCGCGGGTCGCTCGTCGCACGGACCGACGCCGATCCGGCCAGACGCGTCCATCCCGACGCTGAGGACTTGAAGATGCATGCAATGGTGGCTCGGGTTGAGGCGGGCGCCGACGCGAGGAAGGAACCGCCATGAATTCGTCCATCGCCCCCCGTGCGCCCTCGCCCATCGTCTCCGTCCGCCCCCTCGTGCTCCCCACGCCCGGCCGACTCGAAGATCTCCAGCTGCGCCTCACGGCCCCCGTCGCCGGAGACGGGCTCCCGATCGTCCTGCTGTCGCACGGCCACGGCCCCTCCAACCACCTCTCCTCGCTCGATGGCTACGCCCCCGTCGCCCAATACCTGGCCGCGCATGGCTTCGCCGTCGTTCAACCCACCCATCTCGACTCGAAGACCCTGCCCTACCGCGAGTCGGATCACCCCGACGCCCCGCTCTTCTGGCGCTCGCGCGCCGAGGACATGACCCACATCCTCGATCATCTCGACGCCATCGAAGACGCCTTCCCGACCATCACCGGGCGCTTGGACCGTCAGCGAGTCGCGGTGCTCGGCCACTCGATGGGGGGCCACACCGCGAGCGTCTTGCTGGGGGCACGGCACCGCGACCCCTCCGGCGCCATCCTCGACGTCGCGGATCCACGCATCGTCGCGGGCGCGCTCCTGGCGGCACCGGGGCGAGGCGAGGCGCTCAGCCCGTTCGCGGCGACGCGCTACCCGTTCTTCGCCACCATCGATCTCACCACCATGACGAAGCCGGCCTTGGTGATCGCCGGGGAGAAGGACGGCTCGGCGCACCTGACCACCGCCGGCGCGGCTTGGCACATGGATCCCTTCGTCCTACCCCCCGGCCCCAAGAGCCTCGTCACCCTCGTCGACGCCGAGCACGGCCTCGGCGGCATCGCCGGGTTCGACGTGGCCGAGACCACGGACGAGAGCCCCGCACGCGTGACCGTCGTGCTGCGACTCGTGGCGGCCTACCTCCGCTCGGCGCTCGATCCCGACGACGGCTCCTGGGAGCGCACCACCTCCGAGCTCGCCGACTCGAAGCTGATCGGGCGCATCGCGTCGAAGTAGTCGCGGCGCCGCTCCGTACGATGAGGCAAGAATCCCGAACGTTCGCCCATGGTCGAAGAGCACAGAGCCACCTAGCTTGTCGGCATGAAGGTATTCGTCACTGGCGCTACGGGATTCATCGGAAGTGCGGTCGTGGGGGAGCTCCTGCGCGAGGGTCACGCCGTCGTCGGCTTGGCGCGATCGGACGCCGCGGCGGAGGCCTTGATCGCGGCGGGGGCGGCGGTGCACCGCGGGTCCCTCGATGACCCCGCCAGCCTCGAGGCCGGCGCTCGCGCCTGCGACGGGGTGATCCACACCGGCTTCGTGCACGACTTCTCCCGCTACGTGGAGATGTGCGAGCTCGACCGCCGCGTCATCGGCACCCTCGGACGAGCTCTGCTCGGCACGAACAAGCCCCTGGTCGTGACGTCGGGCACGCTGGCCACGCCCGGGCGCCGGGCCACCGAAGAGGACCGGCACGCCCCTGGAGCCTCGGCGACGGTCCCCAGGGCGGCATCCGAAGAAGCCGTCGATGCCTTGGTCGAGATCGGGATCCGCGCCTCCATCGTGCGTCCGTCCCCCTCGGTGCACGGTCGCGGAGACCGCGGCTTCGTCCCGATGCTGATGGCCGTCGCCCGCGACAAGGGGGCCTCCGCCTACATCGGCGAAGGGACCAACGAGTGGAACGCGGTGCATCGTCTCGATGCGGCTCGCGTGTTCGTCCGGGCGCTCCTCCGCGGGACCGCAGGGGCGCGGTTCCATGCCGTCGCCGAGCCGGCGATCGCCTTCCGCGACATCGCCGGCGCCATCGGTGATCTGCTCGCTCTGCCCACGGTGAGCCTCTCCCCCGACGAAGCCAAGGCCCACTTCGGCTGGCTCGAGTGGCCGGTGGGACGAGACGGACCGGCGTCGAGCGAGCTCACCCGCCGCACCCTCGACTGGACGCCGGCACAGCCCGGCCTGCTGGACGATCTGACAAGCGGCGTCTACGCTCCGTGACGTTCGCATGGCTCGCTACAGGCTCCACCACCGCTTCGCCGCCGCGGTCGAGGCCGTCGCCACCGAGGAAGGGGTTCACGAGACGTCGGTTCCCCACACCGTCTGCGTGCGACACGGGTCGGTGACGCGCAGGTTCGGCAGCCGGTTGTGGCGCGCGTCCTTGGCCATCGTCGCGCGCGGCAACAAGAAGCTCGCGCTCGGACGCGCGCGCTACGACCTGCGGCCAGGCCACTACACCCTCACCCCGCTGCCACTGCCCGTCACCAGCCGCATCGCCGAAGCCCCCTTCGCCTGCATCCTCATCGGCCTCGATCCGACGACGCTCAGCCGGGTGGTGGCCGAGATGGATGAGCGCGACGAGGCCCCGGCGGCGGCATCCCGCGGCTTCTTCACCGGCCAGCTCGACGGCGGGATGCTCGAGGCGGCGGTTCGCCTGTCGCAGCACTTCGCGGCGGAAGAGGCCGGCAAGGTGCTCGGGCCCGGATGCATCCGCGAGCTGTTGTTCCACGTGCTCCGCGGCCCCAACGGCCCCGCGATCCGGCAGTTCATTCGCTCGGGCAGCGAGGCCCATCGCATCGGCCACGCCGTGCATCGCATCGAATCCGACCTCACCGAGGACCTCGACATCGAAGCCCTCGCAGCGGCGGCGCGGCTCGGCCGCACGGCGTTCTTCGCGCAGTTCAAGCGGGTGACCTCTTCGAGCCCCCTTCAGTACCAGAAGCAGCTTCGACTGCTGGAAGCCCAGCGGCTCATGCTCGAGGAACGCACCACGGCCGAGGACGCCGCCTTCCGGGTCGGCTACCAGAGCCCGTCCCAGTTCAGCCGCGAGTACGCCAAGATGTTCGGCGAGCCCCCGTTGAGAAACGTGACTCGCCTCAGGGGCTGAGCGCCGAGGCGCCGCGTTCGCGGACGTGTCCGTCGACACCTGGCTCAGCCGCCTATGCGGCTTGGTGCCGCCGCCTCCGCGCTTCCACATGACGCGGTACTACGGGATCATCGCCAACCACCACCACCGCCTCCGCGCGCGCTGAGGCGTCGCGGCCGTCTTCGCGCCTCCAGCCGTCGACCGACCGTCGCAGGAGCCAACCCGCGCGGTGCGTTGACCCCCCAAGGCTTCACACTTCTGAGGAGCACGGCGTCCCAGCGGGACGATGCTGGCACGCCGGGTCCGCCCCCAGCCTCCGCGAGCTGTTGGCGACCCCGCGCCTTCCTCGAATTCCCGCTTCAAACCCCTTCACCGCTGCGTCTGGGCCAGGTCTCGAGCACGCGACGTTCCGCTCGGCCGCGGCGGCGGCTGAGGGCGCGAGACCACAGACGACGAGAAAATTCTGCCGACACAACCCACGCAGGCGAGACGGGGCGACGGCTAGCCTGGCCACGCCCAAAGGACGGAGCCACGGCGATGCTCGAGACCCTCTTCAACCTCAGCGCCCTCACGGACGCCGGCCGCCTCCGCGTCGACGAGGCCGGGACCCACCTCCTCGTCCCCCGCCGCGAAGGCGGCCCCGCCGTCGCCTGGCGGGTGCTGCCGATCACGACGGCGCTCCCCAGCCTCCTCCGCACCGTCACCCTCGGCTCGGTCAAGCTGATCTACAGCGACAAGGTCGCCCGCTTCCAGCTCGGCGGCGAGGATCGCTGGACGATCGACGTCAACCGCTTCGGCGGCGCGCCGACCCTCAAGGTGATCAAGGAGAGCGACACCGCCTACCGGATCACCCTCACCGGCGCCCGCTTCCCCGGCACTGAGATCCCGGCCGACTTCGAGGCGACGATCTTCCGCCACTTGATGCTGCCGTGGCAGATCGAGCTCCGCCTCACCTGGGGGGGCTTCCACGCCAAGGCGATCGCCCTGACCGGCTTCCTCGACGGCTCCGAGAAGGCGGTCTCGGCGGTCGCCCTCGGCGGCGCCCGCCTCTGCCCCCTCGGCGGCGCGGCCGAGGTCGTCGGCGGCGCCCTCGGCGGCGCGACCTTCAACCCGTCGTGGCTGATCCTGGTCACCGGCGCGGCGATCGTCCGCCTCCGCGGCTTCGGCGACGAGCTCCGGCGCGACGCCCTCGCCGTCGCCTTGATGGCCCCGGGGGCCGCGAGCACGATGCTCAACCCCCCCGCCCGCCGGACCGCGATGGTGCTCGGCGCCGGCGTCCCCTTCGAGCTCGACTTCTGGGCCGACGGCGCCGGCGGCTTCGACTTCACGTGGCCCTCGCCGCCCTTCCGCTGGTTGGTCCTCGAGGTCGGCGAGGAGGCCGACGGCGAGGCCCGGCGGGCGCTGACCGCGACCGGAGTGCCGGAGAACGAGGTCGACTTCGGCCCCGCGGCGGACGTCAAGACGCTCACCGGCGAGCGCTACCGCGTCGCCCTGTCGATGCCGATCTTCCTCGCCCGGTACAGCGGGACCGGCGATCTCCTCGGCCGCGGCCTCCTGGCGATCCCGATGGATCGGCGCCGAGGCCTGCACACCCCACGGATCAGCGTCCTCGCCGGCCGCGGCGAGGCCCCGCGCCCCTTCGCGCTCGGCCAGATCGGCGCGCAGATCGGCCTCGTCTGCGAGCTCGAGTGGCTCGCCCACGCGGCCCGCCCCGGCCGCGTCGTCGTCGATCCGACCGCCCCGCCCCGCGGCGCCTCGCGCCTCGTGATCTCCTACGGGGAGGCGGCCGCGGCCCCCGAGGACCACATCGGCGAGCTCCGGGTCGGCCTCGCCGAGGGCTCGCGGATCACCTCCCCCGCCGACATCACGATCGACATCGTCCGCCCGGTCGACCTCATGGTCCTGAGCTTCAGCCTCCTCGGCCAGCGCCTCATCTGCCAAGGCGAGGCCGGCTCGATCGTCCGCGCGAGCGCCGGCGAACCCCGCCTCGCGGTCGGCTTCCCGCCGCAGTCGATCGGCGAGGAGGCGTTCCACGAGGGGGAGAACGACAACCCGCTGGTGACGGTGCACCCGCCGCCGGTGAAGGCGCTGATCGCCGATCGGAGCCGCCTGGTCTTCGCCGTCGACGCCGACGCCGACCCGTTCTCCTTCGACCTCGAGTCGCTCCTCGACTGGCAGGATCCGCGCC
>JAGQIT010000943.1 GCA_020431135.1 Myxococcales bacterium
CGCTCAACGCGGTGATCGGCTACACGGAGCTGCTGATCGACGAGGCCGACGAGCGCGGCTTCGCCGACTCGGTCGCCGACCTCCAGCGGATCCAGGGCTCGGGCAAGCACCTCCTCGGCCTCATCTCCGACATCCTCGATCTCTCGAAGGTCGAGGCCGGCAAGATGGAGCTCCACCTCGAGACCTTCGACGTCAACGACATGGTCGCCAGCGTCCTCGACAGCGTCCGGCCGATGGTCGAGCGCAAGGGCCTCAAGCTCGCCGTCGAGATCCCCGGCGAGCTCGGCTTCGTCCACGCCGATCAGACCAAGATCCGCCAGATCTTGATCAACCTCCTCGGCAACGCGGCCAAGTTCACCGAGCGCGGCGAGGTCCGCTTCGCCGTCCGCCGCGGCGTCCGCGACGAGCAGCTCTGGGTCCAGTTCCTGGTCAGCGACACCGGCATCGGCATGAGCTCCAGCCAGGTCAGCCGCCTCTTCCAGGCCTTCTCGCAGCCGGACGCCAAGGTCGCGCGGCGCTACGGCGGCACCGGCCTCGGCCTCGCGCTGTCGCGCGTCTTCGCCGAGATGATGGGCGGCTCGGTCACCGTCCGCAGCACGCCGGGCAAGGGCAGCGCCTTCAAGGTCGAGCTCCCCTACCTCGACCCGACGATGGTCTCGACCTCCGGCTACGCGCGCCCCGAGCTCGTCGCCCGCGGCCTCGGCATCGACGATCCCGCGAGCCTCCTGCCGCCGCAGCCGCGCCGGCGCTCGTAGGCGGAGCGCGTCGACCGCGAGCGCCGAGCGCTCCGATGCGGACTCCAGGACACATGTCCATTTGGACATATTCTGTCCGGAGCGCGGCCGGCGTCGGCGGCCTCGGCGACATCACCGAGCGCTCCTCGATCGGCGCGCTCGTCGACTTCGGCTACATGGCAGGGCCCGGCGTCGACGCGTTCCTGACCATGGGCGTGCACTTCGGCATGGACCGAAGTAGGCCGCGCCCGCGCTCACACGCGCGCGCCGCGGGCCGCGTCGGTGCACGCGACGCAGACGTCGGCGAGGCGAGGCGCGTCGTCGCGTGCCCGCGTTCGGCCGCCGCCGGGAACCGCGCCGTGCTGACGTCCGCCCACAGACATCGCTCGCCGACGCCGTGAGCACGAGGCGGCGTACAGCCGTCGTCGCGGCGTTCCTAGCCGTTCGGACATCCTCCTCCGCCGCCGTGAGCCTTGCTCGACCGCCGACGTGCGCCACGATCGACCTGTGACATCGATCGCTTGGAGACGCCGGCGCAGGCCGCTCGGCGCGGCCTCGTGCGCGCTCCCATGGTTGGCGCTCGTGCTCGCCTGCAGCCATGAGAACCCGGCCTACGACAGACCTACCGAGACCGGCGACGGGAGCACCCTCGGCACCACCGAAGAGACCGCAGGCGCGACCGTCGACGCGGGCACGACGACGACCACGACGGCCGGCGGCAGCGACAGTGACAGCGCCACCGGGACGAGCGGAGCGACGACCGGTGCGACGACCGGCGAGACCACCGGCACGACCGCGCCCGCCGATCCCTGCGGCGACATGATCGTCGACGCCGACGAGGACTGCGACGACGGCAACGAGATCGACGACGACGGCTGCGTCGCCTGCGTGATCCCGTCGACCTGCGCGGAGCTCCTCGACCTCGCGCCAGGCTCCCCGAGCGGCGTCTACCTCGTCGACCCGGCGGGCAGCGGCGAGCCCTGGGCCGTGACCTGCGACATGGAGCTCGACGGCGGCGGCTGGACCGGCTTCACGGTCCAGGACACCTGCAACGGGCACCTGAGCAGCCAAATCACCGGCGTCAAGCCGGCGGAGAGCGAGGGCGTCGACGGCGAGTGTCGCCCCTACGCCGAGTACGCGAACGGCGGCGACTATCACTACAACTGGGACATCAGCTTCCCGCCGGGCCTCCACGCCTTCTTCGTCCGCGGCTACGAGGTCCAGGGCCTCGGCGACGTCGAGCTCAAGTACGTGCAGACGATGTGGTCGAAGGCGAGCGACTTCCCCAACGGGGCGCTCTCCCTCGGCAGCGCCGACGCCGACGGGCCGATCGCCAATTGGGCCCAGGACGGCGGCATGCTCGAGTCCTTCACGGACGGCCAGATCCTCCCCTACCCGGTGCAGGACGTCCCCTTCGTGCTCGACCAGAGCACCCAGACCCTGCGGATCAGCTGGGGCGAGATCGGCATCAACAACGAGGGCCTCTACCCCTGGTGGGCCGGCCAGATCTTCGTGCGCTGAGGGCTCTCCTCGGCCTCGACGAGGCGCCGCGCCGAGGCGCCGCGCGCCGTCGTCGGCCGAGCGAGCCGCGGCGGCGCGGCTAGTACGTGAGCTCCTCGACGCGGTTGAGGAAGGTGATGTCGGGCGCGCTGCACACCCCGATCGCGCCCATCTTCTCCTGGAAGTCGGGGGAGGCGAAGAGCTCGCGCGCCCGCGAGGCGTCGGCGACCCCGCGCACGGTGACGACGACGTTGTTGCGATCCTCGACGTCGCAGTGGACGTGGTGACCGGCGGCCCCCGTCTCGCCGGCGAACACCCGGACGAGCTCCTCGAAGCCCGGCTTGAAGCTGTCGAAGTCCGTGACCCTGTGCTTGACGATGATGTCTGTTGCCATTCGTAGCTCCTCTGTTCGTTGAGACAGCCGCCGTACGACCGTCAGAGCGTCAAGCCTAGATGGAGATGTCCGCACCGTCATGGGCCGCGTTTCGCACGAATGACGCCGTTTTGGGGGCGACTCCCCCCGCCCGCCGGTCCTGTCCTTCACCGCCTGTCCCTTCGTTCGCGGCGGGCTACGGGCGCGCGTCGGCGCTCCGCGGCGACCGCTCGCGCGCCGGCCGACCACCCCCATGACGGCGCGCCGCCGGGGTCTTCGCGCCCCGCGGCGATCGCGGGCGAGAGATCCGATCGATCTCGCCGCCGCGGCGGCGGCGATCTGTGGGACAGGCTGCTACCCCCCGCAGCTCGGCTCGAGGATCGCCCGCGGCGTACCGTTGGTCGCCTCGATCTTCGACGCGTCGACGCGCGCCCCGCACTCCCAGCTGAGGGTCGGGCTGAAGCAGCGGTCGCAGACGACGTCGGCGACGCTGACGAGGGCGCCGCCGTGGGCGACGATCGCCGCGTCGCCGCCGGCGTTGCGCAGCCGCAGCCCGCGGATCGTGCTCTCCTGCGGGGCCTCGCCGGCGTAGAGGTGGATCGAGTCCCAGGTGCCGCGCCGGTCGTTGAGGCCCGTGATCGTCACCGGCGCGTCGCCGCCCATGATCTCGAGGCCGGCGGAGGCCTGCTTGCCGACCTCGAGGCCGAAGCCGTCGCGGACCACGAGGTTGAAGCCGCCGTCGATCCGCAGCGTCGCGCCGTCGACCCCGATCGGGCCGCGGGCCTCGACGTCGACGCCGGGGTCGCGCCAGGTCGTGTCGCGCTCGATGATCCCCTCGTCGAGGAGCACCCGCTCGCCGCCGAAGTCGTTGCGCCCTCCGAGCGCGCCGAAGACCTCCGGATCGACCTTCAGCGGCCGCGGCGTGCGGACGTAGCGGACCCCCTCGAACTCGCGCAGGCGGATGGCGTCGTGGTAGAGGACGACGCCCGCGCGGTTGTCACGGAAGGTGACCTCGCGGAGGCTGAGCTCGGCCTCGCTGTTGGCGTAGAGCACCCCGCGATCGACGTAGCGGGCGCCGTGCTCGAAGACCACGTGGGCGAAGGTCGCCGAGGCGTGCTTGTAGAGGCTGACGCCGCGCCAGGCCCCCGCCCCGCGGCCCTCGTAGGAGGTGAAGCGGATCGGCCGCTCGGCGCTGCCGACCGCGACGAGCACGCCCGGGTCGTAGTAGCCGACGTTGACGTAGCCGTCGCTGTCGAAGCGGAGATCGAGCCCCGGGGCGAAGGTGACGACCGCCGCCTCGTCCGGGGTGCCGGCGATCTCGACGCGCCCGCCGACGATCACCGGGACGCCCGGATCGGCCCAGCGGTGCTGGCCGCGGAGGTGATCGCCGAGGAGGCGGATCGTGCTCTCCTTCGGGATCTTGTTGTCGATGATCGCGCTCATCGACGCCGCCGGCAGGAACATC
>JAGQIT010000944.1 GCA_020431135.1 Myxococcales bacterium
GCGGCGGCGGCGTCTGTCGCTCCGGTCAGTGCACCACCGCCGGCGGCAAGTGCTACTCCGACTCCGAGTGCCCAGGCGGCGCCTGTCGCTCGGGACAGTGCACCACCGCCGGCGGCAAGTGCTACTCCGACTCCGAGTGCGGCGGCGGCGTCTGTCGCTCCGGCCAGTGCACCACCGCCGGCGGCGGCTGCTACTCCGACTCCGAGTGCCCGAGCGGGACCTGTCGTTCCGGACAGTGCACCTCAGGAGGCTACGCCGCGCCTGAGCCCGAGCCCGAGCCCGCGCCTGAGCCTGAGCCGACCTCGACGCCGACCTCCTCAACCCCCCACCGCGCCTCGGCGAGCAGCGCCCCGGCGCCGGAGCCTGCTCCGCCCGCCGCCGCGACCTCGACAGCGTCGGCGAGCGAGGATCCCCCCCTGATGAGCCCCGCAGCGGCCCGTACGTGCTCCACACGCCGCCGCCGACCTCCGGGCCGCCGCCGGTCTCGCGGACCTTCTGCACGGTCGCCGACGAGCCGCGCAGCGCCCCGCTTGCGCTCGTCCTCGTCCTCGTCTCGGCGCTCCGTCGTCGCCTCCACGCGTGACCACTGACGACGCCCGTGAGCGGCGTCCGGCATCGCCTCCGTGCGCCTCCCCCCCAAGCGCCGCGGGCCCGTACGAGCTCGCGCGCGCGACCGTGGACCTCCGCGCACGCGCGCACGCGCGCACGCGCGCACGGGGACGAGGAGGGGAGGAAGAACAGGCAAAGAAGGAAGAAGGCGAAAAAGAGCCGAGAAATCGACGGCGAGCTGAATCATTCTCGCCGCGGGGGTCACTCCCTCAGCGAGCCGCGCGTGAGCGGCGGAGTTCAGATGGCGATGTACACGATCTCAAGCAAGCGTTTCGGTGGTGCTCTCGTCGCGGCGGGCCTGGTCCTCGGCGCGCCCGGCTGCGACAGCGCCGAGCCCGGCATCGACGGCGACGGCGACGGCGAGATTTCGCTGCGCGAGGACCCCTGGGGCACCGGCCGCCTCAACACCAACTTCCTCGGCGAGGACGAGAGCTACCCGCTCAACGCCCTCCCGCTCGTCGACGACCCCACCGCCGACACCCGCATCCACGCGGTCTGGACGACCCGCTGCGTCGACCGCAACCTCGGCGTGACCTACCAAAACGAGCTCTTCTACACCTCGGATCTCGACGGCGACCTCGGGATCAGCGTCGTCGACGGCGCGCTCCAGCCGGCCACCTTTAAGAAGTTCGGCGACCCGACCGTCACCTGCTCGGTCAGCGGCAACCTCTGGGAGAAGACCGTCTGGGGCGTGATCACCCACGACGCGGTGGGCGACCACAACCACTACCTGATGCTGATCGACCGGACGCTCGACGAGAACAGCTTCCCCACCCACCTGTGGGGCGTCTACACCGGCCAGGGCTCGCCCTTCATGGACGACTCCTACACGCCGACCTGCGACGAGGATCTCGACCCCAACCTCGAGATCGGCACCCTCCAGTACCACTCGTACCTCGTCGAGGATCTCGACGTCGACCCGATCTCCGGCGACTTCAGCGAGGTCGCGGATCAGTTCTTCATCGCCTGCCGCTCGGGCGCGGTCGGCAAGTCGGTCGCGTGGGGCTACGCCCCCTGGGAGGTCGGCGGCGCCGTCCACGAGCTCGCCACTCGGGCCGTGCGCGCCGACTACTGCGGCGACGGCTTCTCCTACACGTTCGAGGGCAACCCGATCCAGGTCCAGGACGACTTCGAGATCAACACCTACGACAACAACCTGCTCACCGACGAGGCGGCCTGGGATCTCGAGACCGGCGCCGCGACCTGCGTGACGATGCCGCGCGAGGCCATCTACCAGAACGGCTTCGTCGCGATCGCCTGCGAGGGCGGCGAGGTGACGCTGCCCGCGTGCGACTCGGGGCTCCTCGGCGCCGCCGAGATCACGACGAAGCTCGCGCAGTAGCGCGCCCGAGGCCCGCGATCGCCGCGCACTCCCGCGCGGATGCGCGCGCGCATCCGCCCGCGAAAAAAATCTCGCCGAGCCGGATCGTTTCTAGGAGTCGTGCAACTCCCCGATCGAGCCGCACGCGAGCGGCCACGGAGAGGCACGATGACACACACGACCACGACGATCCTCAGCGCGGCCGCGGCCGCCACCCTCCTCTGCCTGGGCGGCTGCGACAGCGCCGACCTCACGGGCGTCGAGGGCGACGTCTCCTTCCGTGAGGACCCCTGGGGCACCGGCCGCCTCAACACCCTCTTCCTCGGCCAGGACGAAACCTGGCCGATCGACGCGCTCCCCCTCATCGACGATCCCGAGGCCGCCGTCCGCCTCCACGCCGTCTGGACCAACCACTGCGTCAACGAGATGAGCGGCCAGGTCTTCCACAACGAGCTCTTCTACACCTCGGACCTCGACGGCGACCTCGGGATCACCGTCACCGAGGGCAAGCTCGGCCCGGCGACCTTCCGCAAGTACGGCGACCCGGCGACCACCTGCACGGTCAAGGACGCCGACTGGGTCGGCACGGTCTGGGGCGTGATCACGACGAAGGACGACGTCACCAAGAACCACTACATGATGCTCCGCGACCGGACCTCCGACGAGAACGGCAACCCCGTCCACGAGTGGGGCGTGTACTCCGGCGAAGGCGACATGTTCGCGTCGAAGACCTACCTGCCGACCTGCGTCGAGGACGTCGATCCCAACGCGACGTTCAACCTGCGCTACCACGCCTACCTCGTCGACGGCCTCGACGTCGACACCGCGACCGGGGACTTCACCGCCAGCCCCGACCAGTTCACCATCGCCTGTCGCTCCGGGGCGATCGGCAAGGCGATGTTCTGGGGCTACATCCCCTGGGACTACGGCATGGACGTCCACGAGCTCGGCGCGCGGATGGTCCGCGCCGACTACTGCGGCACAGGCCAGCCCAACACCGAGGTCGGCACCCTCGTCCAGATCTCCGACGTCTACGGCGTCAACGGCTTCGGCGAGCTCCTCACCACCGACGAGGCCGCCTGGGATCTCGAGACCGGGGCCGCGACCTGCGTGACGATGCCGCGCAAGGAGTCGCTCCAGCTCGACTTCGACGGCTTCTCCTGCGGCGACACGGTCCTCCCCGTCTGCGACGAGAACCACTTCGCCGCCGCGGAGATGCGCAGCCGCCTCGGCGGCGCGTAGCCTCAGGGCGCGAAGAGGTCGCGCGAGGCGACGCGCTCGACCGGCCCGAAGCGCGCGAGGGCGTCGACGTCGAAGCGCCGGGGGTCGCCGACGATCATGATCGTCAGCGGCCGCCCGGCGATCTGCGCGGCGTGGAAGCGGCGGAGATCGCCGAACTCGAGGCCCTCGTAGGCCGGCAGGAGCACGCGCCGCGGATCGCCGTGGAAGCCGAGGAGACGCCAGCCCGCGACGGTCTCCTGGAGCTCGCGGAAGCCCGGGCGCGCGGCGCCCTCGGTGAGGAGGAGCGAGGCGCGCAGCGAGCCCATCCGCGCCGGCCGCTCGGGGAGGTCCTTGATCATATCGATGAGGACGTCGAGGGCGTCATCGGTCTTGTCGCCCTGGGTCGCCAGATAGGCGAGGAAGACCCCGGGCGCGCCGGCCCGGACCCCCTCGTAGTAGACGCCGCGCGCCGAGTAGGCGAGCGCCCGCAGCTCGCGGATCTCCTGGAAGATGAGCCCGCCCAT
>JAGQIT010000945.1 GCA_020431135.1 Myxococcales bacterium
ACCACCCAGGCCCGGATCGCCCGCGCCCGCGTCACCGCCTACGTCGCCCGCTGCGCCCCCAACCGCGAGGTCGCCGAGATGGGCGAGGCCGTGTTCAAGGGCGACCTCGCGCTCCTCGCCGCGGAGGGTCACCTCACCCCCGACCTCGCCTACCTCTGGGGCGGCGTCCAGCTCAGCGAGTTCTCCGGCGCCGCGGCCAAGCCCTTCCTCCTCCAGGCGCGCGAGGCCGGCTTCGACGACCCCGCCCTCCCCTACCTCCTCGCCGTCATCGCCCTCGAGCAGCGCGACCTCGACAAGGCCGAGGCCTACGCCGACGAGGCGCTCGCGGCGATGAAGAGGGTCGGCGACACCTCGCAGGAGGCCCAGGCCCACTTCGTCCGCGGCGAGATCGCCCGCGCCCGCAAGGCCCCGAAGGACGCCCGCATCGCCTACGACCGCGCCCTCGACGTCGACCCCGAGCACGTCCCCTCGCTCCTCGGCCTCATCGGCCTCGACCTCGAGGGCGACGGCGAGCTCGCGGCCGCGGCGACCCTCGCCGCGCGCATGCCGATCCTCCAGGCGAAGGGGCCGCTCGACGCCGAGGCCGCGGCTCGCGAGGCCGCCCGCCTCGAGAACCTGGTGATCATGATCTCCGAGCCGGCCCTCGCCTCGGTCATCCGGACGGCGCTCCTCGAGGGCATCGATGACGACGCCGACGCGCTCCGCCGCGGCCTCCGCTACTACTTCGTCGCCACCCTCGACATCCGCCTCGCCGAGTTCCAGAGCGCCAAGGGCCACGCCCTCCTCGCCCGCGACGACCTCATGGAGAGCGAGGTCGAGCCGCCCGTCGACGTCGAGGATCTCCTGTCGAACCTCAGCGGCATCGAGTAGCGGACGACGCGACCCCCCGCGGCGCTCCGTCGCCTCGCCTCGCGCCGCTTCGTCGACGGGGGCGAGACCGCCAATGCACGCGCCTCCAGCCCACGGCCCCGAGGGCTGGCGGCGCGACCCGCTGCGCTGCGCCTCGTCGGCGCGACCCATCCGACCCCGCCAAGCGTCCGCCAAGCCGCCTGACGACCTTTCATATTCGCGCGATCGAGGAGACGATTGCGGCATGGAACTGTGCCAGCTCCGTGCCTTCATCGCCGTGATGGATCGCGGCTCCTTCGCGGCCGCGGCGGCGACGCTCCAGGTCTCGCACGCGACCCTGCGCGCGCGTGTGACGGCGCTTGAGGAGGCGCTGGGGGGCAAGCTGCTGGTCCGCGGCCACCGCGGGGCGGCGCCGACGGAGCGCGGGCAGCACTTCGTCGAGAGCGCCCGCGCCCTCCTCCACGAGGCCGACGCGCTGATCGACTCCGCCCAGCGGTGGAAGGACGAGCTCGCGGGGGAGCTGCGCGTGCTCGTGCCGGTAGGCCTCCCGCCCGGTCCCGGCGCCCTGCTGGTCTCGGAGATGCGCCGCCTCTTCCCCAAGCTGCGCGTCCGCATCGACTTCTCGCACGCCCCCGCCACCCGACCGCCGCCGGACGTCGACCTCATCATCCACAACGGCCCAGACATCCCCGGCGGCGCCTACCGGACCTTCACGATGACGCGCTTCACGGTGGGGCTCCTGGCGAGCCCCGCGTACCTCGCGGCCCACGGGCGCCCTGAGACGCCGGAGGACCTGAGCGAGCACACCCTCCTCGCCTGGCGGCTGTGGGGCGAGGACCGCGACGGGTGGCCGCTGCGCGACGGCGGGCTGCTGCAGGTCCAACCCGCCTTCGTCTCCAACCACGGCCAGCTGATCCAAACGCTGGCGAACGCCGGCCAGGGCATCGCGTTGATGCCCTACTCGGAGCTCGTGCAGGCGATCTTCCCCGACATCAAGCTGGAGCCCGTCCTGCCGGAGCAGGTCGGCCACGAGATCGCGCTGCGCATGTTCATCCCCGAGGCCAAGTCCGGCACCCCGCGGGGGCGGGCGGCCATCCGTGTGCACCGCGAGCTGACCCATCGCTTCCTCGGGAAGATCCCAGAGCCCGACTAGCAACCTGCGGGAGCGCCGGCCCACGCCGAAGCCCGCTGGCGCGTCGAGGTCATCCTTCACTGTCGCGTCCGCGTCGGCGAACCCGGCAGGAGGCCTCGCCGGCGCGGAGACTCGATCATGACCGTCACGGCCGCAGTAGACTGGATCCATGACGCTCCGTCGTAGGAAGTCGCGGGCGCTCACCGTCGACGGGGTTCGGTACCGCTGGCTGGTCACGTCGGTCTCCGAGTTCAACCTGCAGCTCATCGTCGAGCACGATCGAGGCCAAGGTCAGCGTCTCGTCCTGACGCGCGGAGAGGTCTTCGGCGCCAGCCGGGTGCCGCCGATCACCCCTCGCTACGTGGCGGCGTCGATCCGCCACGCGCTGCGGACCGGCTGGACGCCCCTGGCCCCCGGGGCCGACCTCTGCGTCGACTCGTCGCTGCTCGGCGCCCCGTCGGCCACCGTCTCGACCGAGCGATACGGACCCATGGTCGAGCAGCTCGAGCGAGACCTGCGCGGGTTCCTCGAGCGAGCCGAGCGGTGGCTCGCGGCTCGGGCTACGGCTCAGACCACCGAACAGCTCGCGCAGCAGCTCAGAGCCGCGACGGGGCTGGGCGAGCGAGCTCTCCGCCCGTAGCCTCCTCCGGCCTCAAGCGCATCGCCCACCTTGAGCGCCAAGTAGTCGTCGGCGATCCGCGACGACCTATCGAGGCCGTCGAGGGCCGTCATCGGCATGCGAGGGCGCGCGGGGCTCTCGCACAGGCGCCCGCGCTCGCGACTCGCAGCTTTCCGCCAACCGGTCGCAGGACCTTGCGGTTCTGCGCGCGCGCCTCAGCCGCTAGCCTCATTCGTGGCCGCCTCCTCCGGCAGCGGAGGCCTCAGGGGGCCCGCACCGACGCCCGTTCTCGGACTCGACGCCCCTCCCGCCGCTCCCGCGCCGACGTCCGGCCGCGGCGAGGGCCCGTCGCCTCGTCCCAGGAGCCCGCATGCTCCACCAGCTCCTCAGCAACATCGCCCGCCGCTGGCAGCCCGCGAAGCTGGCGGCGACCCCCGCCGAGCGGCGCGCCATCGCCCGCCTCAGGTACCAGATCTACGTCGAGGAGCAGGGCGACGCCCACCCCGACGCCGACCACGACGCGCGCGTGCTCTGGAGCCCCGTCGACGACGCGCCGGGCAGCCTGCACTACTACGCGGGCCCCGTCGACCGACCCGCGGGCGCGCTGCGGGTGCGAGTGTGGGCGCCGGGCTGCGCCCCCCCGGACGTCTGCGCGCGCTACGGGCTCGCGCGGATCCCCGGCGCCGAGCGGGTCGCGGGCTGCGAGAACAACTTCCTGATGTTCCGGCGCAGCCTCCGAGGCACCGCCGCGGTCGCGACGATGATGTCGAAGGCCGCGCATGACGTCGTCCATCGCTTCGGATGTCACCTGGTCTTTGCCACCTGCTCACCTGGACAGCTACCGATCTACCAGGCCCGTGGCTTCCGCGCCTACACCTGGGCGCTCGCCGACAACAGCTTCGGGCTGCAGGTGCCGATCGTCGGCGCGACCTTCGACCTCGATCACCTGCAGCGCGTCGGCAGCCACCTGTACGAGCCGATGCGACGCCTCGCGCGCGTCGGCCGGCTGCCGACCGACGCTCCCGCCGAGCTCTCCGCGTTCATCGACGAGGAGGAGGCGATCGTCGCGGACGCCGACGCCGTCGAGGCGGCCCTGCTCGCAGCGGGCCGCACGGACGGCGGCGGACCCCTCGCGCGCCTCTCCGAGGTCGCGCGACGTGAGCTGGCGAAGCGCGGCCTCATCATCCGCGCCCCGGCGTCCGCGGTGGTGCGTCCGGAGGGCGCGGCCGTGTACGAGACCTACGTCGTGCTCCGCGGCAGCGTCGCCCTCAGGCGCGGGCCCGCCGTGGTCGCGACCCTCGGCGTCGGCGCGGCCTTCGGCAACCTCGGCGCCGAAGGGGCGCCGCCGTCGAGCCCGACGGCGGCCGTCACGGCCGAGGAGGTCTCCTTGCTCGTGCTCTCACGCCGCGCCCTCCGGCGCATGCGCGAGCGGAGCCCGGAGATCGCCCGCGAG
>JAGQIT010000946.1 GCA_020431135.1 Myxococcales bacterium
GAAGCCGCCGTCGTCGTTCTGGCGCTGGAGGATGAAGCGGACGGCGGCGACCTGGCGCTCGTGGCCGAAGTTCTCGCCGGTGGTGAGGTCGGCCGCGGCCGCGCGCAGGAGCGCCTCGAGGGCCTCGGCCGTGCAGTCGCTCACCGGCCACGGGTGGCGCTCGTTGGCGAAGCCCCAGCCGCCGGCGGCCGGCGCGCGGTGGTGGCGGGCGCCGTCGGCGATGTCGGCGAGGAGCTGGGCCTTCGGCAGCCAGGCGCAGGCGTCGGCGGCGATCGCCGCGGCGGTCGGGGTCTGCGGGCCCTCGGTGAGCGCCTGGAGGGCGAAGGAGGTGTCCCAGATGTCCGAGCGCGCGCCGACGATCCGCAGGCCGCGATCGTCGTCCTCCCACATCCAGTACTCGAGGCCCTTGATCGCCGCCGGCAGCTCCGGGTGATCGGCGTCGCGGGAGAAGAGCGCGAGGGTGAAGAAGAGGCCGTTGACCGGCGACAGGCAGACGTAGCCGGTCGACCGCAGCTCGAAGAGGATGTGGTCGAAGGCGTAGTCGAGGGCGCGCTTGCGGAGGATCCCCGGCGTGAACCGCTCGGCGGCGCGCAGGCCGGCGAAGGCGAGGCGCAGCGCCCGGTTCGGGGCCTCATAGAGGTCGGTGACGGCGATCGTGTGCCGGTAGTCCTCGAAGGGCGCGTCGGCGTAGCCCTCGGGGTAGAGCGCGCCGCGGATGGCCGCGAGGACAGGATCGTCGCCGGCCTGGATCCGCGCGCCGTAGGCGTAGGAGAGCCCGAGGTAGATCAGCCGCATGTGGCAGTAGAGCCGCCGCGGGTGGAAGGGCGAGGCCTCGGGGAGGAGCCAGATCTCCGGCGTGATCGGCTGGACGCCGGACCACGGGTAGAGGCCGAGGAGGGCGAGCCACACCCGCCCCCAGGTCGGCAGCAGCAGCGGCCCCCCTTGGTTGTGGATCCACCGCAGCGCGCCCTTGACCAGCGGGTCGTCCTCGGGCGTGCCGAGGAGGCGGAGGGCGACGTAGGCGAGGGTCGTGTGGAAGAGGAACGACTCGCTGTCGGGGTGCATCCCGAAGCCGCCGTCGCTGCGGACCTCGAGCGCGTAGGCCTGGCGGATCCGGCGGATCCTGTCCTCGGGGATCGGCCGCCCGAGGATGTACATCGTGATCACGTACTGCGAGACCAGCATCGTGTTCCAGATGACCTCGCCGGCGAGGGCGCCGTTGTCATTCTGGACCGCGCGGAGGTGGTCGAGGGCGCGATCGTAGGCCTCGGCGGCGCGGCTGCGCAGGGCGTCGCCTTGGTTCGCCGCGGCCGCGGCGGAGGGGGCGGGGTTCGTCATGGGGCGCTCCACGGTCAGGGGGGCGAGCGTGCGCCACGCCGCGGCGACGGGCGAGCGGCGGGCGCAGGGCTACGCGCGGCCGATCAATTCGACCGCTTGAAGATCAGGAAGTGCTGGTGAGGGAGGAAGGTCTCCTCGCGCTCCAGGGTGAAGCCGGCGGCCTCGACCTCGGCCTTCACCTGATCAGCGCCGATCCTGAACTTGGGCTCCGGCGCGCCGGCGCTCTCCGGCGGCGTCGCGTCCTGGCGGAAGCCGACGATCGCCAGGGTCCCGCCGGGCTTGAGGGCGGCGCGCAGGCGCTCGAGATAGGTCGCGCGCTCGCGGAGGTAGGGGTAGGTGTTGGACATGAAGACGAGATCGATCTCGCCCTCAGGCAGCGCCGGGTCGTCGTAGAAGGCGAGGTGGGGCTCGATGTTCGGCGTCCCCCACGACTCGCGGTTCTTCTCGATGTGCTCGCGGAAGGTGTCGTCGATGTCGACGGCGTAGACCTTGCCCGCCGGCACCTCGCGGGCGAGGCGGCGCGAGAAGTAGCCCGAGCCGGCGCCGATGTCGGCGACGACCCCGTCCTTGTCGTCGATCGCCAGGCTGCGGACGACGCGATCGGGGAGGGCCCAGGCGTCGCGCTCGTCGGTCTCGAAGGCGGCGATCATCGCCTGCGGATCGTCGTAGTGCTGCGGCAGACCCTCCTTCGGCCGGCAGCCGGGGAGGGCGACGGCGAGGAGGAGCCCGTACGCGGCCGCCGATCGGAGCAGGGCCGAGCCTCGGGAGCGATCCATAGGCACAGGGTATGCGCGCGAATCGACCCTGTGAAGCCCCATCCTTCGCTCGCGTCGGGTATGCTCCCGCCGCCGTGACCTCCGCCACCCCCCGCGATCGGGCCGCCCGTCGACGCGCCGTCGGCGTCCGCCTCCTCGCCGAGACAGGGGCGCTGTGGAGCGCGCTCCCCGTGGAGTGGCCGCGGCAGCCGAGCCCGGCCGAGGGCGCGGCGCCGGAGGAGGACGAGCTCCCAGGGTGGGGCTGGCGCGTCCGCCGGACCCTCGGCGCGCTCCTCTTGCGCCCGCGCGGCAGCTTCGCCGAGGTCCAGGAGCCGATCTCGCACGCGGCGATCCTCGGCTTCCTGGCGACGGTCCGCCTGCCGCTGTGGTTCGCGCTCGTCATCATCCTCGGGATCCGGGCGGCGCTCGGCGGCGCCGAGCCTCAGCTCCTGCGGCCGATCGACGACGCGCTCGATCCGCGCCTCGCCGACGTGCTGTCGACCTGGCTCCTCCTGATGGTCCCGGTCGGCCTGCCGCTCCTCTACTTCTTCGGCGGGCTCCTCACCCACGTCGCCCTCGCGCTCACCGGCGGCGCGCCGCGGTCGATCGCCGCGACCATGCGGGCGACCGGCTACGGCCTCGCGGCGCCGCTGGCGATGATGTCCGCCGTCGACATCCCGCTCTACCTCGGCGTCCTCGGCAGCGTCCCCTACCTCGTGATCCTCGGCCTGGCGGCGCTGCTCTTCTTCCACCAGCTCGCCAACGCCCTCGCCGGCACCCACCGGATCCCCTTCGTCCGCGGCTTCCTGGTGGGGCTCGTGCCGCTCGCGCTCTTCGTCGCGGCGGCGCTCGGGCGGGCGATCTTCCTCTTCGCCGACTTCCCCGGGTGGACGCCGCCGGCGGCGAGCTCCTACCTCCTGCCGTGAGCGGGATCCGCTGGCCGGCGACGGTCGGCGATCGCCTCGACCTCACCTGGGAAGGGGAGGGGTCGGCCGCGACGATCCTCGACGCGGCCGCGCGCGCCTACTTCGAGGTCACGGGGGTTCTCGCCGTCGCCGATGCTGAGGGGATCGGACCCGCGCTCTACCGCCGTCGGGAGCTCGCCATCGATGGGCTTTGCGGACCCGCGGCGCTGACCGTCGAGCTGCGCGCGCTCGGGCGCCGCAGCGCGTGGATGACGATCAACTGGCGCAGCGCCGCGGCGGACGGCCAGGTCGAGCGCGTCTACTGCTGGCGCGATCGCGAGGGGAGGGCGGCGGCGATCCCCGGGGCCGCGACGATCGGGATCCTCGCCCTCGACGGCGAGCGCCTCATGGCGCGGCGTGCACCTGACTGAAGAGTCGGCGGTCCGGCGGCCGCCGGCGACCGGACGCGCGAGGGCGAGCGCGAGCCTGCTGCGATCTGACTGAATGTCGAGGGCGAGCGCCTCGCCTCGCCTCGCGGCGCGGCGTGTACATGACTGAAGAGTCAGCAGGTCATGGTTGCCGGCGACGCGGCGCGCGCGAGCCCGCTTCGCTCTGACTGAATGGTCAGGTGTCAAGAACGACGAAGAGCCCGGCTCCCGCGGGCGCCGGACTCCTCGCAACGGGGCCGAGCTCCTCAGCCCTTCGCCGGCTCGGCCGCGGCATCCTCCGCCGGCGCGTCGCCGCCGATGACCTCCTGGATCGCCTTGCTGAGCTCGGCCAGATCGCTCGGCGCGACCGCGGAGTAGCGGACCGCGTTGCGGCCGTCGGCGAACATCAGCGTCCGGCTCTTGGTGATGTTGTAGTAGCCGTCGAACGCCTCGTTGGCGCCGTTCTCCTCGAGGGTCGGGATGACCACCGGGATCGTGATGTCGAGCTCCTCGCGCATCTTCTTGATCTCGGCGATCAGCTCGTCGCGGTTCTCCTTCGGGGTCAGGCCCTTGCCGCCCTCGATCTCGGCGATCACGCCGAAGGCCTTGACCCTGTCCTCGCCGTACTTTTTGACCACGGCGTCGATGTTCTGGAGGTCGTTGCGGAAGTCGGCGTCGTCGACGGCGCCGACGGCCATGATCTTCGGGCTGTTGCCGTAGCGGCAGACCTGGCAGTACTCCTCGCCGCTGTCGCAGTTGGTGATCTGGAAGGCGCGCAGCTTGCCGCCGACGCCGAGGCCCGAGTCGGCGAGGACGCGGGTGTCTTCGGGCTTCTTTGGGGCCTCGGTCGCCGCTTCGCTGGGGGCGGGCGTGCCGGCGGCGTCTGGCGCGACGGCCTCGGCCGTCTTGTCCGCGCCCTTGTCCAAGGGGGCTTGGCCGCCGCAGGCGACGAGGAGGGTTGCCAGGAGGGTCAGCGACGTCTTCTTCATGGCTCTCAGCGCGCTCCAGGTTGAACGGGCGCAAGCATGGCCCCGATCGCCGCGAGGATCCAGTTGAGGGCCACGCGGCCGCGGTCTCGGGGGGGGTGCCCGAGATCCGCTTGTTCTGCGGAGTAACAATGTTCCAAAGCGCATCGGTGCGCGAACGTCGCGCGCCGGATGGGCCCGCGAAGGGATCGGCGAGAGGCTCCGTAGGCCGGTCGTGCAGGGCCGCGAGCGGCTTCGACGGCGGCCCCGCGCCCAGGCCTTGGGGTATAGTCGCCGCCGATGTCGAGCTCTCGACGCTCCTTCCTGGTCGCGGCGGGCCTCGCCTCGGCCGGCGTGCTCCTCCCGCGGGGGCGGGCCTGGGGATCGCCGGCCTTCCGCGTGCCGGCCGCTGAGACCCCGCCGCAGGGCGCCTCGGAGGCGGTCCTGGCCGACTCCCGCCTCCTCGTCGACGAGCCCCTCGCTGTCCGCGCGGTCGAGGCCGCGCAGAAGGCCGGGGCGAGCTACGCCGACGCGCGCCTGGTGCTCTGGCGCCGCGATCACGTCAGCGTCCGCGACGATCACATCGCCGGCGTCGGCGCGCGCAACGAGTACGGGATCGGCGTCCGCGTCCTCGCCGACGGCGCCTGGGGCTTCGCCGCCTCGTCGACCGTCGATCGCAAGACCGTCGAGCGCCTGGCCAAGGACGCCGTGGCGATGGCCAAGCGCAACGGTCGCCTGCGCCGCGCGCCGATCGAGCTGGCGGCCGCGGCCGCGGCCGTCGGCACCTGGGTCGCGCCCTTCACCACCGACCCCTTCAAGGTGCCGCTCAAGGACAAGGCCGACATGCTCCTCGCGGCCGCTCAGGCGGCGCTCAAGGTCCCGGGGATCCGCCACGCCAACGCCTCGGCCTTCTCCGTCCGCGAGGAGAAGCTGCTGATCACCAGCGAGGGCACGCGGACGCACCAGGCGTTCTTCCGGGTGATGCCGGGGCTGACGGCCAGCGCCGTCGACATCCGCCGCGGCCGCTTCGCCTCGCGCGATCACGAGGTCCAGCCGGCGCTCGCCGGCTGGGAGCACGTCGTCGCCGCCGACCTCGTCGCCGAGGCCCCGCGGATCGCCGAGGAGGCGCTGCAGAAGCTCCACGCCGCGCCCGTCGAGCCCGGCCTCAAGACCGTCATCCTCGCGCCGAGCAACCTCTGGCTGACGATCCACGAGAGCATCGGCCACTCGACCGAGCTCGACCGCGCCCTCGGGATGGAGGCCAACTACGCCGGCACCTCGTTCATTAAGCCCGAGCAGACCGGGTCGCTGCGGATCGGCGCCGAGCGGGTCAGCTTCTTCGCCGATCGCACGCAGGCCGGCGGCCTCGCCACGACCGCGTGGGACGACGAGGGCGTCGCCGCCCAGCGCTGGCCGATCGTCAAGGACGGGGTCCTCGTCGGCTGGCAGACGACGCGCGCGCTCGCCGGGGCGATCGGCGAGGCGACGAGCCGCGGCTGCTCCTACGCCGACTCCTACGGGACGATCGCCTTCCAGCGTATGCCCAACATCAGCCTCCAGCCGGGCCCGGAGGGCTACACGACCGAGGATCTGATCAACGCGACCGACGACGGCGTGCTGATCAGCGGCCGCGGGAGCTGGTCGATCGACCAGCAGCGCTACAACTTCCAGTTCGGCGGCCAGATGTTCTGGGAGATCAAGAACGGCCGCCTGCGCCGGCCGCTCCGCGACGTCGCCT